>DAHXMP010000251.1 GCA_027371665.1 Bacteroidota bacterium
AATGAGTGCCTTAAACACTTTTATCAACGACAGGTATTAATTCTGCCATGTATCATTGTCATAAATCTGTCTTTATCCGATATTATAGTAATTGATGGGAACATCCGATAATCATAAAAAGTTCAGAAAGAGCCATATAAACAAGCCTACTTCAGACAAGCAGGCCGAATATAATAAAACCCCGCTCGATAACGGTATCAGGGTAATTACCGAAGAGGTACCTTATGTCGAATCATTTGCACTTGGAATATGCATTAATACAGGTTCAAGGGAGGATCCTAAGGACTTATCCGGGTTGGCACATTTTACTGAACATTCTGTCTTAAAGAGAACAAAAAACAGGAATGCAAGGCAGATTGCAGACGAACTTGAATCCTTCGGAGCTTACTTCAATGCCTTTACGACGAAAGAATCCACATGTATATATATAAGGGCTTTGAAGCAGCATTTTGAAAGAAGCATGGAGTTGCTTGCTGATTTTGTATTACAGCCGGTTTTTACCGAACGCGATATGAAAAATGAAAAACAGGTCATTCTTGAAGAAATCAATGTGGTCGAAGATGACCCCGAAGAATTAATTTTTGATTTTTGTGATAAACTTATTTTTGGCAATCATACACTATCGAATCCGATTTTGGGTACAAGGAATTCTGTGCAGGTAATAACCAATGAAGATATAAGCAATTTTCATAAAAAATATTATACACCTCAAAATATTATTATTGCTGCCGCAGGCAATATCAGTCATGAAACTTCATTCGGTATTGCCGCGAGAAATTTCGGACAGCTTGAAGCTAATAATGAAAAATATAACCGTTTATATCCGAATGAAACATTTGTACTTCGCCAGGAAATTGTGAAAAAATATCAACAATCTCATATTATTGTTGGAAGAAGAATGCCGGGCGTTAACTCTGACGAAAGATACCCGATTTCCCTGCTAAATGTGCTTTTTGGAGACGGGATGAGTTCAAGGCTGAATCAACATCTTAGGGAAAGGCTCGGACTGGCTTATAATGTATACTCTGCAACTGAATTTTTTTCCGATTGCGGTGCAATGTATATTTACGCTGCTACTGATAAATCAAAAATCAAAAAGCTGGAGAAAACTATTGTTGAAGAAACTGCAAAGTTATTCGATAAAACAATCGGAAGAAATGAAATTGACAGGGCGAAGGAATTGCTGAAAACCAGTGCGGTTATGGAACTTGAAAGCATGTCGTCACGTATGCAGATTCTTGCAAAAAACGAATTTTATCATAATCACAGGGAAAATATTCACGACTTCATTTCAAAGATTGATGCCGTTTCTTATAAAGATGTTAAAATTATCGGTCTCAGGTATTTTGATATTAATGATTGGAACTGTGTGATTTTCCATCCTGACGTAGCAGAATAAAAAAAATCCCGCCTAAAGCGGGATTGAATAACTTCAATTTATTTTATGAATTTTCTTCTTCTTTTGCTTCTTCTGCGGGGAGTTCGTATGATAACTTATCCTCGAAAATTTCCTTCATTGCGATGAAAGTTGGTTTAGGTATCCTATCGAATTCACGGCTTATTGCAATTTGGTCAAAATTTGTTCCTTCGGTTTCGCCGGTATCAATAACATCAGCCATCCTTACCTGGAGCTCGTTTTTGATAAAATCGTTAATTTGGCGGGCACGAAATCCCATGGCAACTATTGATTGATAGATTATTCCCTTTTCGGATTCTTTCATCCTTACCTTTACGGGATTAATAACGTAATTTTCCATAATTTATCCAAAAATTAAAAATCAAGCTGGCAAAATTAGAAAATTTTTTTTAATATTGCAAATGTTAAAGAATTGTAAATTGCAGGTATAGTTTTGAAGTCGTTTTTTATCTATCGGAAAATAAACCGGGGATTTGTTGAAATTAAAATTTATGGTTCGGTTAATTTTGTTAACAAATTTAGTTAGCTATGAATAAACTTTATCATTCCATCAGCGAAGTCAGTTCACTTATAGGTGAAGAACAGCACATTTTAAGATATTGGGAAAAGGAATTCGAGCAGTTAAGACCCAGGAAAAACAGGGGAGGAAACAGGATTTATTCCGAAAAAGACCTGCAAATTATCAAGATGATTAAAAAATATATCAGGGACGATA
>DAHXMP010000255.1 GCA_027371665.1 Bacteroidota bacterium
TCTGCAAATCAACATCAATGCCGCAGTTGCCCTTGCCGCTGTAATAGATTTGTCGGATTTAACAAGCGGGACATATTTTATTGTGGTTGAAACCGGAGAAGGGAAAAAGGTTTTTCCATATTTTATTATACATTAAGCATCATACAATTATTCTTTGCTCAAATAGTCTAATGAAAATCAGAACAAAAGACGATAATTAATGTCGTATATAGAGAATCAGAAAAGAACGGTAAAAATAAAATTATATGCCGAAGAGCATAGCTTTGATGTGGAGCCTGATGAAACGGTCTTAATTGCGGCAATGTCGGCAGGATTAGACCCACCCTTTAGCTGCCAGCTTGGTGCCTGTGCCACCTGCAGGGCAATGCTGAAAAGCGGTAAAGTCATCATGGATGAACGGGATGCTTTGACCGACAGCGAAATTGAGGAAGGCTATATTTTAACATGCCAGTCTCATCCGGTGACAGATGATTGCTATATTGACTATGATATTTGATTTATTTTGAAAGGATTAAAAATGAACGAAACGATGACTGAAACAGCAGTTGACATAGAAAGAATTTCCACGGGCGTGGAAGGAGCAGATGCAGGCGAAGACATCATGCTTACGATTACTGCAATCAACGAAATTAACAGGATTATTGCCGAAAACAATGTCCCTGAGCATTATCACCTGAGATTGGGAACAAAAGGCGGCGGCTGTGCCGGAATGTCTTATATACTCGGTTTTGATTCGAGAATTAACGAAGAAGATAAAACTTATAATCTGAATAATATAAAATTCGTAATTGATTCAAAAAGCCTGTTCTACCTTATGGGCGTAACGGTTGACTTCATCGAGAACGAGCAAGGCAGGGGCTTCGTATTCAATTCCCCGAATGATTACGGAACCTGCGGATGTCAGAACTAAATCAATTAGGAATGAGAAATTTGAAATTTATTTGTCAGGTTGAACATGGTTCAGCATCCATAATTGTGATGGAAATAGCTGATATTCAAATTCAGCCGCTATTCTATATGAAAATTTTTTTACAATCATAATTTGTCAGTCTGAGCGGAGTCGAAGACTGAAATGATTCGTGTCGTTATACTTCGACAACGCTCTGCATGACATATTTATTAACAATTAAACAAGGAGACGATATGAAATACGAATTACCACCGCTTCCGTTTGCAAAGGAAGCCCTCAGCCCGGTCATTTCGCCGGAAACGATAGATTACCATTACGGGAAACATCATGCAGCGTATATCAATAATTTAAACAAGATGATTGAAGGAACAGAATACGATGAAATGACGCTCGAAAACATAATCAAAAAAGCACAGGGAGGCTTATTCAATAATGCCGCCCAAGCCTGGAATCATACATTTTTCTGGAACTGCCTCTCACCTGACGGCGGAGGCTCGGCAAAAGGAAAAATCGCCGAGGAAATAAATAAATACTTCGGTTCATTCGATGAGTTCAAGACAAAATTCACGAATGCGGCGGTAACTCTTTTCGGTTCGGGCTGGGCATGGCTCGCAAAGAATACAGACGGCTCTCTTGAAATTCTCCAGTTGAGCAACGCCGGCACTCCCCTGACTCTTAACAAAAAACCCATCCTTACGATTGACGTCTGGGAACATGCGTACTATATTGACTACCGTAATGCACGCCCCCAATTCGTCGAGAAATTCTGGGACATTGTAAACTGGGATTATGCTTCAAAACAATTGTAAAAGCTTTTAAATTACATCAATCTATAAAAGTGCAGTTGTTCAGAATCTGCACTTTTTTTTATTTTGTAATACAAATAAACAAATATTTTATTTAATCATAAACAAAACATGTACCTATTTTTCGACACGGAAACAACAGGCTTGCCCCGTAACTGGAAAGCACCTGTTACGGATTTGAACAACTGGCCCCGGCTCGTTCAGATTGCCTGGCTCTTGTACGATAATGACGGAAATCTTCACGGCAACAAAGATTTTATAATCAAGCCTAATGGTTTCAAAATCCCAAAGAACGTTACCGCTTTGCATGGCATAACTCATGAAAGAGCTGTCAGCGAAGGTTCGGAGTTATCCTTTGTATTGAATGAGTTTGCTGAATTAGTCGAACAGGCGGATTTCCTCGCTGCTCACAACATGTCATTCGATGAAAAAATAGTCGGTGCCGAATTTCTGCGAATGAAGATGAAAAATTTCCTTGCAGACAAAAAAAGATTATGCACGATGAAAAGCTCAGCTGAATTATGTGCTATTCCAGGTCCATATGGATACAAATGGCCCAAGCTACCCGAACTGTACAAAAAACTCTTCGATGAAAAAATCGAGGATTACCACAACGCCGCTATGGACATAAAAGCCACAGCACGCTGCTTCTGGGATATGAGAAAAAGAGGATTGATTTGAGAATTTTGCTTTGTAAATTTTAAACTTTGTTTTATTATTTATCGTCAATTTAAAAAATCAATAAAAAATTAAAAGGTGCATTTAAATCTGATATTTCTGAACAAAAAGAATATATTGAGGTGATGTGTTTAAATAATTAAATTATTTAGGACATATTTATCTCATTCGATTAAGTTCCAATAATAATTCCTTTTGGTTTCCACTTCTTTAAATCCTAACTTTGTAATTTATATTTATTAAAATTTAACAAAGTTGAATTAAGGAGTTATAATGTCGTTTGTACCGAATACCGAAGAAGACCGCAATGAAATGTTAAAAACAATCGGTGTCTCATCGTTTGAAGAATTAATAAAAAGCATACCAGAAAAAATAAGATTAAACAAGAAACTTAACCTGCCTCCGGCTCTCTCGGAGTGGGAAGCGATTAAACTAATGCAAAATTATGCGAATAAGAATAAAGATGCATCGGCATATACTTGCTATCTCGGTGGCGGAGCTTACGACCATTTCATTCCTTCAATTGTGGGAATGGTACTGGAAAGGCCTGAGTTCAAAACGGCATATACACCATACCAGGCGGAAGTATCGCAGGGAACACTGCAGGCTATGTACGAGTACCAGTCAATGATATGCACGCTTACGGGGATGGACGTATCGAATGCCTCCCAGTACGACGGTGGAAGTGCCTTAGCAGAAGCCGCTCTTATGGCAAATGCTTATAATAAGAAAACAACGGTATTTTATGCCGGCTCTGTAAATCCTCTTTATAAACAAGTCGTTTCTTCAATATGTTCAGGCCGCAGGCTGCAGTTCAAAGAATTTGTATCTGATGACGGAACATGCGATTTGAATTCGTTAAAGAAAGAAATAAAAAATGAAGTTTCTGCTGTCATTGTGCAGCAGCCAAATGTTTACGGGAACCTCGAAGAGGTGCACGAAATAGAAAAAACAGCTCATTCAAACGGAGCTTTATTTATTGTCTCAGTTGACCCGATATCACTCGGCATTTTACAGGCACCGGGAGAATACAATGCAGACGTTGTAGTTGCCGAAGGGCAGTCTCTCGGAATACCGATGAGCTATGGCGGTCCCTATCTTGGCATATTCGCTGCAAAGAAAGAATTTGTCAGGAAAATTCCCGGCAGATTATCGGGTGTTACAAAAGATTTAGATGGAAAAAGAGGATTTGTCCTCACTTTGCAGACACGCGAGCAGCAAATCAAAAGGGAAAAAGCAACCTCGAATATCTGCACGAACCAGGGATTGATGATGCTTGCCTCGACTGTTTATATGGCAACTATGGGTAAACAGGGAATAAAGGAAGTTGCGGAACAATGCATTCAAAGAGCACATTATCTTGCTTCGAATATCAAAAAAATCCCGGGATTCAAATTAATGAACGATAAACCATTTTTTAAAGAGTTTCTTGTAGAGACACCTGTCGAACCTAAAGAAATAATAGAGGATGCTGAAAACGAAGGTATTCTTGCAGGTATAGATATGGGAAGATTCCCGGAATGTAAGCCCGGATTGCTGGTTGCTGTTACGGAAAAACGTTCCAAAGAAGACATGGATAAATTTATCGGATTCCTGAAAAAATTCTGAAAATAATTATTATTTTTAAAAATGAGTTTCAAGACCTATATTATTGAAAAATTCAAAAAGCCCGTATTCATCCTGACTTTTCTGATAATCATGATTGTTACTCTATTTATACTCTTTTCGAATTACGGTATATATAAAAGAATCAAGCTTGTAATACAAAAAAAAGAATTATCTGCACAAATAATACATGATAAAATAATTCAGGATTCTCTCAAACAAAAAATCGAATTGCTGAAAAATGACAAACTTGAATTAGAGCGTGTAGCACGTGAAAAATATGGCTTGGTTAAGCCCGGTGAAAAAGTTTACTTTATTAAAAAAGAAAAATAATATTTATATTGTATTATTGAACTTATCAAACCAATTAAGGGTATAAATATGAAGAAATTTCTCATAGCTTTGTTAGCTGTAATTATATTGTCTCCGGTAGTTAAAGCACAAATTAATTTTAACGATTATTTTATTGATAAAACCCTCCGAATTGATTATTTTCATATAGGTGATGCTAATACCGAATTTATTACTTTAGACCATATGTATCAGTACGGAATTTGGGCTGGGAGTGAAAATAATTTAATTGACAACTTCAACAACGGAAAATACTATTGCATGGTTTATGATATTAAGTCCGGTAAACTTATTTTCTCAAAAGGATATAATTCTTATTTTGGAGAGTACCAAACAACTACTCCGGCAATAAATGGTGTAAAAAAGACTTATTCCGAATCAATATTAATCCCATTTTCGGAGGGAGTAATAACTATCTCGAAAACAGGCTCCAGCTTTTGTTCTTTTGTTCTCGATTCGATGACAAGTTTTATTTTATTTTTTGGAAATGGGATTAATATTGA
>DAHXMP010000281.1 GCA_027371665.1 Bacteroidota bacterium
TAGATGTTAAACAATAAACTAATTAATCACTTAAGAAAAGAGAAAGGACATCTTCAGGTTTTAAATTAGCCTGTGCCCCGGATGCTTGTTCTGCAAAAGTGGGTGATTATTAGCGGAATAGTCGGAGCAACTAATCCAAGAGAAGCCGTTCTGCTGAACAGCATTTTAGAAGAAAAGGCAGGAACACCAAAGGAAAATGCTCCTAAACCGGAATAATAATCTTTAAAAAAATTCAAGTTGGGCACATACTTTTATGATATGTGCCTATTTTGTTTTTTTTGTGGTTTTTAAAATCTGGGTGCAACTGTTAAATTGCAAAAATTTTTTAGTTTATTTTGTGATTAGGATATTATTATGGATAGAGTAATTTCTTATATAGAACGGGAAAAAAGCCGTTCAATTAATGAATTAACAGAACTACTAAGAATACCAAGTATCAGCAGCCAGACTGAGCATAAAAAAGATATGGAAAAGTGTGCAGATTTAGTAGTGAATTATTTGAAGTCTGCTGGATTTGAAGATGTCAGGATAGTTCCTACAAAAGGACATTCGATTGTATATGCTCAATGGCTTGGGGCAGGTAAAGATGCTCCGACGGTTCTTGTATATGGGCATTATGATGTTCAACCTGTTGACCCGCTGGATTTATGGCATTCTCCGCCTTTCGAGCCTGTTATAAAAGACGGTAAAATCTGGGCAAGAGGTTGTGCTGATGACAAAGGACAGCTTTTTTGCCATATTAAATCTCTTGAAGCACATTTTAAAACAAACGGCAAATTTCCTGTTAATGTTAAAATTGTTTTCGAAGGTGAAGAAGAAGCACTTGAAAGCCATTTGGATGAATTTATACAGAATAACAGTGAACTCCTCGCTTGTGATTATACGATTATTTCCGATACAGAATGGTTTGCAGATGGTTTACCGACAATTTGTTACGGACTGAGAGGAATTTCCTTTGTGGAAGTAACCTTGACAGGTCCTAACAGGGATTTGCATTCAGGTTCTTTCGGTGGAGCCGTAGATAATCCTCTTAATGTACTTTGCAAAATGGTAGCACAACTTAAAGACAATAATGGAAGGATAACAATTCCCGGATTTTATGATGATGTAATTGATATTTCACAGAAAGAAAAGGATGAATTTAAGAAACTGCCTTTCGATGAAAAACATTATTGTAAAGACCTGGGTATCAAATCCGTAAACGGAGAAAAAGGATTTACGACTCTCGAGCGTATATGGATTCGGCCAACATTGGATTTGAACGGTATAGTCGGAGGATATACGGGAGAAGGTGCCAAAACGATAATTCCATCTAAAGCTTCAGCAAAGCTATCCATGAGGCTTGTACCAAATCAGAATCCCGAAGACATATCGAAAAATTTCGAGAAATATTTCAGGTCATTAGCACCTGAGACAGTATCTGTTGATGTAAAACTGGCACCTGGGGGTAATCCGGTTATTACTCCTCTCGACAGCAAAGCCGTTAAGGCAGCTGTATCAGCTTTAAAATCGGCATTTGGTAAAGAAGTAGTGTATATGAGGGAAGGAGGCTCAATCCCCGTTGCCGATATGTTCAGCAGTGTATTGAATGCAGAGACTGTGTTTATGGGTTTCGGCCTGCCGACAGATAATATACATTCTCCTAATGAAAATTATTCACTCGAAAATTTTTATAATGGTATAAAGGCGTCAGCATACTTTTTTGATTTTATATCAAAAGTTTGAAAAATTTTGGGAAATGGATTAGAAACCATAATGATTTACTTTGTGGGAAATAATACGTTTATATCCCGGCCTGACGGAAAAAAAATTCTTCATTTCCCTTCGTTTTGGTATCTTTGTAAGATAAGGCAAAAAATAATTTTATTTATATGATAATTTAATTCTTAAGAATTCAGGAGAAAATATGGCGGAAGAGAAGAAATTTGTACCTTTTGTTTCGGCGGATACTAACCTTCCCGAAATGACTCTGAAAGCTTTAATCCTCGGATTGTTTATGGCTGTTCTTCTTGGAGCGGCGAATGCATACTTGGGATTAAAAGCAGGAATGACTATAGCTGCAACTTATCCTGCTGCGGTAATAGGGATGGCAGTGCTGAGATTAACAAAAGGTTCCATTTTGGAGGAAAATATTGCAAGAACGGTAGGTTCTATAGGTGAATCGGTAGCAGCCGGGGCAATATTTACAATTCCGGCTTTTATGATAGCCGGAATCTGGGACGGAGCAAAATTCGGCGAATTCAGATATTATGTTGAAACAACTGTCATACTGTTCGTTGGAGGTGTGATAGGGATTTTATTTGTATCAATATTAAGAAGGGTAATGGTCGAAGATAAAGAATTGCCTTTTCCGGAATCAATTGCGGCAAGTGAAATTCACAAAGCCGGCAGAAGCGGTAAAAGCGGTGCGAAATTTCTTTTCGGAGCAATGGGTATAGGTGCATTAATCCAGGTGCTAATAAAATTTAAGTTTTTTGCAGACGGCTGGCAATATTTCTTCCGTTTTGCATCTAAAAAGATTTCTTTGTCGGGCAATACTTCTGCTATGGCAAGCGGCGGAGGGTTATTCAGTACACCGGGTGTAAGCCCAGCTTATATGGGTGTCGGATATATTATCGGGCCTAATCTAGCGGCATTAAACTTTACTGGAGGTTTGCTTGCATGGGGTTTGTTCGTACCTCTTTTACTATATTTTCTTGGGCCACAAATTTTATCACAGTTATCTGCAAACGGTGCCAATGTCAGTGACCAAACTTGGGCAGGTGCCGCAACAGATGTGTGGAAAACAATTGTCAGGCCTATTGCCATTGGAGGCATGCTAATGAGTGCTGCTTATACACTTTGGAAGATGAGAAAAAGCCTTATTACCGGGTTGAAAAGAGCTATAGGAGATATTTCGAAGGCGGCGTCCGGAGGTATTGTTGAGGACAGAACACAAAAGGATATGAATTTTAAATGGGTATTTATCGGTATACTTCTTGCGGGAGTTGCTACATTTTTTATATATAATTATTATGCACAGAACGTAGCTGCAGCATTGGTTGCAACCCTCGTGATGATAATTGCTGGATTTTTCTTTTCGGCTGTATCAGGTTATCTTGTGGGTTTGATTGGCTCGAGCAATAATCCGATTAGCGGTTTAACTATTTCAACACTTATTGTTGCCGCTTTGCTGATGGTTGCTCTCGGAATGCATGGTCAGCAGGGCATAGCTGCCGTATTGGGTGTTGCCGCTGTCGTATGTGTAGGTGCGGCAGTTGCAGGAGAGATGCTTCAGGATTTGAAAGTCGGCCATATTCTCGGTGGAACACCCTGGAAGATGGAAGTCGGGGATTTGTTTGGTATATTAATCGCAACTGCAGTTATGTTTTGGCCTCTCTGGATACTGCACCAGGGTGATATAATGGAACATGGCGGGCATTTTATTGTCGGTGTTACAGGATTAGGCGGAGCATCATATCCCGCACCACAGGCATCGCTCATGGCAATTATATCCAGCGGTATTGTTGGAGGCGATATGGCATGGCCGCTAATCATAGTCGGTATGCTGATGGCAATCGGCTTCATTTTAGTTAAAGTTAAAAGTCCCATGCTGGTTTGTGTTGGTATGTATCTGCCGCTTGAAACATCGTTCGCGATTTTTATCGGTGGACTTATAAAAGGTATATATGACAAATTTGCACAAAGAGCTAAGTTTAATGAAAACCAGAAAGCAAGAAGCGAAAATGTCGGAGTTCTGCTTGCCGCAGGATTGATAGCGGGTGAAGCATTAATCGGATTATTATTTGCAGCATTTGCAATTCTTAATTGGGATATACCTCATATATTTGAGCATCCTTCATTCCTGTTAAGTCTGCTCGTATTTATTGCCGTTGGATATATACTTGTCCGCATACCGATGAAGAATGCCGGAAATCCTGATGAACCGGCACCGCCAATGACTATGTAGAATTGACACGTTTTGTAAAATAACCCGCAATGATTTTTTCATAGCGGGTTTTTTATTGTTAAATTAAATTTAATACAAATAAGCCGGACAAGTAAAAATTTTTTAAATTGCACTTTCTTTTTCATTATAATCAGGAAAATTATTTGAGTTTTTTCAGTTCAAAAGTTCAGAAGGATTTTAATTATCTTGAGATGACTCCAAGAAGGATTCACGGGTATGAGGTTAATGAATCCGGTATGATTGATGTGCTTGTACCGAAATTTAAAAACGAATTGTTAAAGAAAATTTTTATTCCATCAAATAAATCGCAATATATAAGAGCTAACTTAGATGAATTCGGTTCCGAAACATGGAAACTGATTGACGGTGAAAATAAGGTGTCAATTATTGCCGATACTCTGAATGATAAATTCGGAGAAAAGATTCAACCAGTTCACCAAAGACTAACAATGTTCTTGACAAATTTATACAGAAACGGTTTTATATCATTTATAGAAATTGAAAGGGAAAAATAATGGGAAAAATATTAGGCAACCTCGAACCTAAGGCAGTATGGGAATATTTTGAAGAGATTTGCAAATATCCTCATCCATCAAAAAAAGAAACTAAGCTTGCCAATTATATTTTGGGCTGGGCAAAGAAAAATCAATTTGAAACCTACCAGGACACAACAGGAAATATCATTTTGAGAAAGCCTGCGACCAAGGGAATGGAGAACCGTAAACCTATTGCAATCCAGGGACACATAGACATGGTTACAGAGAAAAATAACGATGTTAAATTCGATTTTGACAATGATTCGATTCAAATGTTTGTTGACGGAGACTGGGTAAAAGCTAAAGGAACTACTTTAGGAGCAGATAATGGAATTGGAGTTTCTATGGGTATGGCATTGATGTCCTCAACTAATATTCCACATCCACCGCTCGAATTACTTCTGACGGTTGACGAAGAAACAGGTTTAACAGGTGCAATGAAGATTGAACCCGGTAAACTGCAATGTGAAATATTAATTAATCTCGATTCCGAAGAAGATGGTACCTTTACCATTGGTTGTGCAGGTGGTCAAAATTCATCTGGTATTTATAAATATAAGGACAAAGAAGTGCCAGCAGATTCAGTCTTTTATGAAATAGACCTGAAAGGAATGAGAGGCGGCCATTCAGGAATAGAAATACATGACGGCAGGGCAAATTCACTTAAGCTGATGACGAGAGTGCTTATGAACCTGTCAAACAAATTCGGGATTAGATTATCAAGCATTAATGGGGGAAACAAGCATAACGCTATTCCAAGGGAAGCCTTTGCTGTTATTACTGTACCCAAATCAAAAGAGAAAGCTTTCCTTGGGTTTATAAGTGAATTTGATAATATTTTGAAGACAGAATACCAGACAAAGGAGCCAGGGATTAATCTAACTGCAATTAAATCGCCGAAGCCTAAAAAAGTCATGTCAAAAACTATGCAGAATGCTCTTCTTAAATCTTTTTATGCCATGCCCCACGGAGTAATCAGAATGAGTCCGGATATGGCTGACCTTGTTCAGACTTCGACAAATTTCGCAGTTGTTGAGACGAGGCAAAAAGAGGTTTATGTCCTGACAAGCCAGAGAAGTTCAGTTGCAACAGAAATTGACGATATATCGGCTATGGTTGGATATGCAATGGAACTCGGCGGGGCAAAAGTTACAAAGGGGGATGGTTATCCTGCATGGCAGCCGAATGTTAATTCGCCAATATTACAGGAGGCTAAAAAGATATATAAGAGAATGTACAATCAGGAACCGGTTGTACAAGCGATTCATGCCGGATTAGAGACAGGGCTTATTGGTGAGAAATATCCCGGCATGGATATGCTTTCTTTCGGTCCAAACCTGAAGGATGTGCATTCTCCCGATGAGAGAGTCGAGATTTCCACAACAAAGAAGTGCTGGGAATTGCTTGTTGAAATAGTTAAAAATATACCTGAAAAAAAATAAAATTTCATTGTGGATGGAACGTTAATCTGTGCCATCAATAAGACAATTAAATTAGCAAAGGAAATTGTTCCCGTTCTCTCAACTTTGATTGGGGAATCAGAAGTACTCGTACCTGGTGGAATGATTGAAAATGATTTGTTAAATATTTATTTATAATAAATATGGATAAAATTATATCAACACAGGCAGTTGATAAATCAAGAGCCTATCGATGGCTTATTTTAATATTCATAAGCATAACAATGGCTACAAATTATTATGTTTATGATGCGATGTCGTCTATAAAATCCGTTATGCAGACACAGCTTGGATTCAGTTCGACGGATTACGGACTTATCGTTGCTTTTTATTCTTTTCCGAACACATTTTTACTTATGGCAATTTTCGGGGGAATGATATTGGATAAATGGGGAATCAGAAAGACAGGATTACTTTTTGTTTCTTTTTGTGTATTAGGGGCAATTGTTACGGCATACGGTGCCAGTGGGACATTCATCCATGGCGGTTTCGGGCACTCTCTGTTCAGCTCATTTCTTAAAGATTATTCACCTGAACTGAAAATGATGATGCTCGGAAGGCTGTTGTTTGGTCTTGGTGCAGAAACCAGCATCGTTGTCTTCAGTAAAATTCTCGTAAAATGGTTTAAGGGCAAAGAGCTTGCTCTCGCATTTGCTGTGAACGTAACAGTGGCAAGAATAGGTACTGCCGCGGCATTGATTTTTTCACCGATTATGATAGGACAGGCACCCTATCCGACATGGACAAATGCTATCTGGCTGGCAGCAGTGCTGATGGGTATCGGATTCGTGTTCTTCCTGATTTATATGATGTTTGACAGTAAGTCTGCAAAGGCCGAAAGAGAAGCAGCATTAACAAGTCCTGAGGATGAATTTCATTTTAAAGACGTATTCGGTTTGCTGACCAACCGACCATTTATTTATATCAGCCTCCTATGTGTAACCTTTTATTCTGCAGTTTTTCCTTTCCAGGCTTATTGTCCCGATTTACTTCACAATAAGTTCGGATTATCTGTTTCATTGAGCGGTACTCTGACAAGTATGATAATTTGGGGGACAATCGTATTTACCCCATTATTCGGCGGATTCGTAGATAAATACGGGAAAAGGGCAAGTCTGATGTTAATCGGCTCACTGCTTTTAATGGGAGTCCATCTAATTTTGTCATTGACATATATTACACCTTATATACCAATGTTTATTCTTGGAATAGCCTTTTCGTTAGTGCCGGCGGCAATGTGGCCGTCAGTTGCCCTGATAGTCGAAGAAAGAAGAATCGGGACTGCATATGGCGTTATGACGTCAATACAAAATTTAGGACTTTTTGCTTTTCCGGCTTTAGCAGGATGGATACTGGATAAGACCAATCCCGGAATAACACAGGCAATGCTTGATTCAGGTAAGGCAACTCTTAATTATATGTACACTATTTTAATGTTTGCGGGACTAGGATTGAGCGGACTTTTCTTTGCTTATATGCTGAAGAGAGAGGATAAGAAAAAATTCGGGAATAAATTAGAAATGGGTGCTGCTTCTTAACGAAATGATTTACTAAAAATTTAATATTATTTATTTCTATTTTTTTGATTAGTCCTTAAATATTATAAAATTACTTTAATAACAGAAAAAAATAATTTCGCTTTTTGAAATTGTTTTAATATATTTATAAAAAGAAATTGATACGTTGTACGTAAATCGTAATTAAACACCGTTAAAATTAACCATAATAATTATCTGTTTCCTGCTTATAATATTATTTATTAAGGGAACGGGAAAAATACATTAACATTTATACACAGTGCAGGTCATAATATTGTGTATAAAAATATATCAGATAAAGTTTATTGCTGTATTAAAGTAGCATAATATTATTTCAAAAATAAAAGAGAGGGATTATGGCATCAATTGCAAAAATTAAAAAAGCATCAATGATTGCTTTGAAAGATTATTTAGGTCTTGTTGAAGATGAAACCTTACTTGTTGTGTGCGACGAAGGTGAAAAAGAAATAGGGGAGGTTATGTTTGAATGTGGAAAAGAATTGTGCAGTGAAGCTATTTATGTCGAAATGAAAGCAAGAAAGATTAACGGTGAGGAGCCTCCCGACCCGGTTGCAGCAATGATGCAGCAGGTTGATGCAGTCATTTGCCCAACAACGAAATCACTGACTCATACAAGAGCAAGAAGAGAAGCGTCAAAAGTCGGTGTGAGAGTAGCTACGATGCCCGGTATCACTTCCGATACACTTATTAGATGTATGACAGCCGACCATGAAAGAATTCTTGAATTAACAAATCTTGTTGCCGAGAGAATGAAAGGAGTCAAGACAATAAGGATTGAAACAAAATCAGGCACAGACATTTCAATACCAATTTCTAAAAGAAAGATTATTTCTTCGACAGGAGTTTTAAGAACCATCGGTGAGAGTGGTAATCTGCCTTCAGGAGAGGTCTATGTTGCCCCCTGGGAAGAAAAGACAAATGGAAAAGTTGTTTTTGACGGTTCTATGGCAGAACTGGGAATAATACAAGAACCGATTTTTGTTACAATTAAAGACGGTTATATTGTGAATATTGAAGGTAAAGAACAAGCCCAGGATTTTAAAAACTTGCTTGATAAAGTAGGTAATGCAGATGCTAAGGCTGTTGCCGAATTTGGCATTGGTACTAATTATAAAGCAAGAATTTCAGGGGATATTCTCGAAGATGAAAAAGTAATGGGAACTGTTCATATAGCTTTTGGAAATAATGTTACAA
>DAHXMP010000041.1 GCA_027371665.1 Bacteroidota bacterium
TCCATTTTTTACATCTAATAATAATGGAGACATATGTGGTATTCCAAAATCTCTATTCTTTAAAGTCATAATAACAGTTTTTGCATCTTCAAGTGAACCAACTCCATTATCTTCATAATTATATGTTTTCAATTTTTCACCATCAATCCTTAAATTGCATGATTCAGGATCTTTACACATTTTATCAGGATAACCATCATTAATTGAAAGGTTCCCAATTAATGATGATTCTTTTACATTTTTGTTGAAAACAATTTTGATTTTTGTTGTTTTAAATTGATAACTGCTCGCAAAATCATAATCAGGGTCATTAGAATAATATTTTGAAGGTGTATTGATGGGGACAATCATACCTGCATAATCAGTTTCATTTTCTGGGAAATCTTCGAAATCAGCACTACCATCATCTATATCATACATTTGCCAATCTGGATTATCAGGATTTGTATTAATTTTGGAAAAACCAACTTGATTTATTCTAAAAGGAGCTTTAAAATAACATAAAGTTTTAAGATTTTGTGTCATCATCAATTGAAGATAATCATTAACAATTGGTGTTCCCGTATAACCATCATTTTTTTTCCAATCATCAAATTCATAATTATATTGTACTCGTACAATTTTTCCTTTTAATCTTACAGTTTCTCCATAAGGAACTTCAAAAACATTTTTTACATTAATCAATTTATTTTCTTGATTATAATTATAAATGGGTTGAGTTTGATTTCCTGATAACTTTGCATTTCCCATTTTTAATGGTTCATCTGGTTTATCTAAGTCAATAATTGTGGGATAAGGTAATTTTGACCCATCATTCATTTCAAGTTCGGTTGATAAAAAGCATCTTTTTCTCATAAGAACTACTTTAAGATTACACCAACATGCAGATGGTATGCTTAATGTAACTGTTTCGTTAAATTCGGTTCCTACGGAATCACCATAAGGGTCATTTACTATACCTACTTCAGGGTCGTTAGGTGGATTATTATAATCAGGGAATATTCTTCCTTTTTGTATTCCAAATCTATAAGTAGTCGATTCATAATTAGCTATTTCATATTTGCTGGCATAGGTATCATTTAATTTTACATGCAAGAGACCAGTTATTGGGTAATTTGTTACATCAGTTTTGCAGCAAGCATCAAAAATGAGGGGAGCATTAACTGAAGGATTATTGAGTAAATTATAAGTTTTACCATTAACAGTTACTTCAACTTTATCGAGTAAATTAATTACCCATGGCTGTCCAACTCCACCTTCAGATGAAGAACAATTATATATCTCTTCTCCATTACTTAATCTAATATCAAAACAAAATTGATTAGCTGGTGGTGGATCGCAATCATCATAAGCCTGCACATATTCTGGACGAAAACTTACTGAACTACCAACTTCTACTTTATTCCAATCAGGAGGAAAATTAGGGTCTGTTTGAATTTTGTCATTCCTCTTTTCATTTTTAAATACTACATTTCCGTTTGAATCTAATAATGCCGGTATCAAAAGGTTTGCCTCGGTTTTACCATTTATTGTTGAATCATCGCTCACCCATTGAGAAAATACATATCCTGGATTAGGATTTGCCCTAACAAGCATCCAATTCCCTTGCTTTCTTGGAATAGTATAAACCGTATCATTTAATTTAATTCCAGGTGTAAATACTGTTATAGTACCACTTGATGAGCTGTTAATGATAATTTCATCTTTTACAATTCTAGCCCAAACGGCTGTTATATTTAAATCTTGAATGTCTTTAGGTTCAAAATTTACAACAATTTTTCTATTCCTATTACCATTAATCGTATCATTTCTATCACAAAGCCACCCTACAAAAAAGAAATCACCATAATATTTTGGTGCTTCTATATCAAATTCTTCGTTTGCTCCAATAAAAAACATTCTATTACCACATAAGGGGCCACAATGTGCCGGTAGAGTATCTGTCGAATCATAACATATAGATTTTACATTTATAATTGCACTTGTTTTTACTCTAAGTAAAAAACTGTAGGTATCGGCACTATCGCCAGTCAGTCTGTTTAAATAAATACTTACAATGTATTTTTTGCCTTGTTCATAATTAGAATCAGGTAGAATTGAAATGCTTTTTGTGTCTGGGTTTAACCATGTATGATAAGGTTTATCTATGAAAGAATATACACTTGAATTGCCAATTTTAGTTTCTATCATTTCTTGTAAATATAGAAGTGGGCCTAAAGGTGTTGAATCGCTTGTTAATTCTCTGTTGAAATAAACTGTTAATGTGTCTTCAGTGCGAATTACCCCCCAAAGTGCAGATGAACCTTCAACTCTGTACATAGGCTTTGTTGTGAAAAATAAAGGATTGAATAGAGTGTCGAATACAAGAGTGTCATTCGTTTGTGAGTCATAGACCCTTATATCATCAAAGTAAAATCCGTAATTTGTAAAAAAATCCAATTGCCATAAAAGTGAAATTTGAAAAGTCGAATCATTTATAAAACTGCATCTGGTCAACGTTCCATGTGAGAGTGCTATTTTAAGTGTTGAATCATTACCATGGTAATAAAAGGAATTAATGGCTGTCATTTCGGAAATGATATGTCTGTTTTTAACACTGTCCCAATTTGAATCGGGCAGCATTCCGGTATAATTCAGACATGAAGAATCAATTTTGTAAGGAGAATTAACATGTACTTTGAGCACCGGCATCAAAGAAATATTCGTAGCTCCCAAGGAAGGGAAATCAACAGTGATTGTTGGTTGTGAATTAAGATTAAGATTTGTCAGGCACAATAAAAGATAAGAAACCAAAATTGTTATGTACTTAGCCATGTTACACCTATATTGTTATTTATATAAAACGATTTTTATCGCTTTCAGCAGATTGCTCTAAATTAACTGCGTTACCGCACCAGCCCTGTGGGCTGAGATATTCAAATCTATTTTAAATGAACAATACTTTCCAATTTAGGTGTTTACATAAGTCCGTTTTTTTACTTATTACTTACAAATATATATCAAAAAAATCATAAAGTCAAGTAAAAAAATCAAATTTTGAAAAAAATTTATTTTACGAATACTCTTAATACTCGCGGCAATACCTCAAATTCTACAGGTGTGTTTCCTACATATTCCCCGTCTAGTTCGATTCCGACGGGTTCTTCCGCTTCGATTAGAACCTTTTTCCCCTGGTAGAGAGCCACGCTTGGGTGCTTAATAAATGTGCCGTCGTAAAGGTTTTTTGTCTGCATTATGACATCGAAGCGGCTGATTTTTTTTATCAGCGTTATGTCTAACAAACCGTCATCGGCTATTGCATTCGGCAACTGCATCATGCCGCCTCCATTGTATTTGCCAATGCCGACACTTATGCTGAAGATGGGTGCTTCGATTGAGATTCTTCGACTGTTCCTTCGACTCCGCTCAGGATGACATTGCTCTGAATTACAAGGTATGGTATTAGCATCATCAATTTGGATGGAACAATTTATGGCTTTTGATTTTAATAAGCATAGAAATAGGTTTTTCAGGTAGAGGATTTTTCCTGTGCGGTTGCTGTCCTTGTCTTCGTTGACTTTTTTGGCAACCATGGCATCGAAGCCCATACCTGCGACATTTACAAAATACCTCGATGATTTCATTTTATCATTATTAAAATGAGCTAAACCGACATCGAAGAGAGAAGTGTTACCGGCTTTAATTATTTCAACTGCAGAATTGTAGTCATTAGGTATTCCGAGTGTCCTGCACCAGTCATTGCCCGTGCCGACGCAAATAACACCAAATTTAATCTCAGAAGCCGGGCATGTTTTCTGAGAGAAAATTGCATTAGTCACTTCATTGAATGTACCGTCGCCACCAATAGCAATAAACTTTCTGAATCCTTTTCCAATGGCTTCAGTTGTTATCGTATTAGCATGGAGCTTATGAGTAGTGAATTTGTGGTTAAATTTGATTCCGGAATTAAGCAGCAAAGATAATATTAAGTGCCAGTCTTTTTCGGCTCTTCTTTTACCGGCATTTGGATTAATTACAACGAAAAACGAATCGCTCATTTAATATTTTTATAAGTCATAAATTTCTAAATAAGTTTTCGGTTTAATCATTTTAGATTTATCATTTATTGAAAATTTTAAATTAAAAAAAGAAAATTCTTAACTTATTTATATAATTGAATGTTATATCAAGCAAACTAATAATATATATTAAATGATATTTATATTTAT
>DAHXMP010000326.1 GCA_027371665.1 Bacteroidota bacterium
CAACATTATTGACATTGGAACCAACCAAGCGTTGAATGGAAAACCATTATCAGTATCGGCTTGGGGCTTTCTTATTATTTCTAAACAATTTTATGAAAAAAAAACTCATAATAATTTTTATTTTAATATTCTCATTGCCCCTATCCTCATTTTGCTATGATGAGAATTACAAAAGTTTTTATAACACATTCGGGATAAAATAATCGAATATTTCAGGTTATGGATTGTATTATTACAGAAAGCTATCGGATGATTTTTAAGTACAGGTGATGGGATTGGTTTATTATTTGTATTCGCTTGAGAGCGGAATTGAACATAAGAACCTCAATTATGAAATCGGGCTGTAAATCCAAAGGAATATAGCTGTGACGGAGAATGCAAGAGTATATATACTTGCAGGTGGATATTATTATTATGATGATAATAAAGCTGCCACGGGACATTAGACAAAAGCCTGAATAACTCATTTAATAGAGGCTTTGGATTAGCCGGATAATACTATTATAGTAGGTTTATTCTAAATCATGAGCTGGGATATAAATTTTTTGAAGACAGGCTTGAAAAAACGAAGAATAATAATCCACCATACCCTGAGCTGAAAAGGGAAATGAAAGTAGCCGCCGGAATTGGAATTGGATTTATGTTTTGAATAAATTTACACCAGATGATAAAACAACAACATCAATTTTCCTTACACATAATTAGGATATATTATTTAAAATCATTTGAACATTGTTTCATTTTTTTTAATTAGATTACATAATGATTATATTGATTTTTTTTTATTAATTAAAAATTATGACAGGGAAATTAATATCATTACTATGTTTTTTGTTTGCCTTTTATGGAACAGAGGCTCAGAATCTTTATGATTTTGATATAAGAGTTAGAGACCTTATCTCGAAAATGACCATTGACGAAAAAATCTCGCAATTACATTATCAGGCTCATGAAATATCCAGATTAAATATACCGGCTTACAACTGGGGAAGCGAGTGTCTTCATGGCGTATGTGCCGATAGTGTTACGGTATTTCCTCAGTCTATTGGTTTGGCTGCTACGTGGGATTTGCCGTTAATGTTTCAGGTTTCCACTGCTATATCAGACGAGGCACGTGTTCTTTACAGGAAAAATAAAGTTGGTTTGACATTCTGGTCTCCTAATATAAATTTAGACCGTGACCCTCGGTGGGGAAGAGGTCAGGAAACTTATGGTGAAGACCCATACTTGATTTCGAGGATGGGCGTAGCATTCGTAAAAGGATTACAGGGCGAGGACAGTCATTATTTGAAGTGTGTCGCCGGGCCAAAGCACTTTACTGCATATAGCGGGCCAGAGTTAAACCGTATGGAATTCAATTCAATCGTGAGCGAGTGCGATTTATGGGAAACATATTTACCTCCTTTCAAAGCGGTTGTACAAGAAGGGAATGCCCGCTCGATAATGAGTTCGTACTACTCCATGAATGGCATACCTAATACTGCAGACCGGAAGTTGTTAACGGACATTCTCCGCAATCAATGGGGATACGACGGTTATGTTGTCAGTGATTGCGGAGCTATCATCGGTATTCAATGGGGACATTATTATACGAGTTCTGAAATAGCAACAGCCGCTGCTGCGATTAATGCCGGCTGTGACCTGGAATGCGATTATGTATATTACAGAAGCTTGAAAAACGCTCTTGAACAAGGTTTAGTGAAAGAATCCGACATAGATTCGGCAGTATTCAGAACTCTTAAAACACGTTTTTTATTGGGAATGTTCGACCCGCAGGATTCTGTAAGATATACCAAAATACCCGATTCTGCCGTTGACAGTAAAGAACACAGAGACCTTGCAATACAAGCTGCCGAAGAATCAATAGTATTACTTAAAAATGACAAAAATATTTTACCTTTAAAGAAAAATTTAAATTCAATATATCTGATAGGGCCAAGTGCAAACGTTGAGTTCGAATTTCTCGGCAGCTATGCCGGCTGGCCAACAAAGTGGACAACCGTACTCGATGGCATTAAAAAGAAGATTGACCAAAGAACAATGATAGATTGCCAAAAGGGATGCGAAATAGTCGGTTCGCTAACCGAAGTAATATCTTCAAAATATTTAAAAACACCCGAAGGGCAGCCCGGTTTGAAAGGAGAGTTTTTTAATAATATGGATTTATCGGGTTACCCGGTTTTGACTCATATTGATTCAACGATAAATTTCGACTGGGGATTTGGCTCGCCTGCTCCCGAAATTAATAAAGATACATTTTCTGTTCGTTGGACAGGTACAATCAAAGTCGATGTCAGCGGAGAATATACATTCAAAGTAACAAGTGATGAAGGCACCCGCCTTTATATCGACAGTTCAAAAATACTCGATGATTGGGTTGACCATTATGCTGTACCAAAACTTGCATTCTGTTTTCTTGAAGCGGGAAAAGAATATCCAATTCGTTTGGAATATTATGAAGATTTTTATTCAGCAAGCGTGAAACTTGAATTTGGGAATGACCAAACCGGAGATGAACAATTACAGGAGATAACCGATAATGCTGCAAACAGCGATGTATCAATTTTTGTCGGGGGACTTTCTACTTTTTATGAGAGCGAGGGTATTGATATTGATATTCCCGGTTTTAAAGGAGGTGACAGAACCTCACTTGACCTGCCCTTAACCCAGGAAAAAATCCTCAAGGCTTTAAAAAAAAGCGGGAAACCCGTTATATTGGTATTAGCCAGTGGAAGCTGCCTGGGAATAAATTGGGAAAAAGACAGTATTCCTGCTATTATACAAGCATGGTATTGTGGGGAAGAAGCCGGCACTGCTATTGCGAATGTATTATTCGGCGATTACAATCCATCCGGAAAATTACCTATCACTTTTTATAAATCAGTTGATGACCTCCCTGATTTTGAAAATTATTCTATGGAAGGAAGAACCTATCGTTATTTCCAAAAAGAGCCGCTTTATCCGTTTGGATATGGCTTGAGCTATACAAACTATGATTACGGTAACCTGGTACTGCCCAAGGACAGCATTGATATTTACACAACCGATTCAATACCTATAGGTTTTACAATACATAATGCAGGTTTCCGGGACGGTGACGAGATAGTTCAATTATACTTTGTAAACCTTGATTCAAAATTCCCACAGCCTATTAAGCAATTATGCGGATTTAAAAGAATTCATATTAACGCCGGCAGGTTTGCCTCCGATTCAATAA
Organism: Bacteroidota bacterium; assembly: GCA_027371665.1. GTDB lineage: Bacteria > Bacteroidota > Ignavibacteria > Kapaibacteriales > UBA2268 > DAHXMP01. Next base: position 3,218 of record DAHXMP010000326.1, read on the forward strand.
TGCTGAATTTGAAAGAATTGGCTTATTATGACACTCTTCAGCATAATTTCGTAATTAATACAGGCAGGTATGAAATCCAGGTTGGAGCCTCATCTCAGGATATAAAACTGAATGGAATAATATATATCAAAAACGGTATTAATTCTTTTAATTCCCCTGGAACAGACACAGTAGACAGAATATATCCAAATCCGGCGAATTATGAAATTATCTTTAAACTTAATTCTATACCTGATATTAATTACAAAATCAGGCTCTATCAAATTGATGGTATGGAGATTCGGGAAAATTCAAATCCTGAAACAAACGGCAACAGATTCAAACTGGATTGTTCCACCTTGGAAAATGGAGTCTATTTCATATGTTTGGAAAATGGTACAAAAAGATATTTTAAAAAATTTATTATAGAAAGATGAATTTTAGTTTAACGGTTTAAATGTTTTATGAATAAATCTCTAATATTTCTGCTTTCTCTTTTCGGGCTGGCTATGGCTTTCGCCACGGTATTTTTAATCCCGTCAAATATCGAACCATTTTTTTGGCTTGCAATTTTTTTAGAGTGTGCAGAATTAATAGCAAGGAAAACAGCAGAAAAATTCTTCTTGCATGGTTTATTTGTAGGCATCTTAAACGGAATATGGGTAACTTGAGTGCATCTTCTTCTTTTTAATTCTTATATTGCACATCATCCTGAAGAAGCTTTGACGATGAATAAAATTGCTTTATCTTTAAATCCGAGATTGCTGATGCTAATCATAGGACCAATTATCGGAATCATTTCCGGATTATTCTTAGGATTTTTAGCTTGGTCTGCAAGCAGGATTTTTAAGAAAAAAGATAAATAATATATGTCAGAACCTGCGATTTAAATCGCAGGTTCTAATCATATAAATCATGGATTATTAATATATCAAAAACTTCCTTGTATGGTGCCTTCCTGTTATATCAACACTCAGAAAATAAACACCTGATTGGAAATTATTTACGTTAACATTTGCTTGATTACCAAAGAAATAAAACGACTTAACATAATTTCCGTTAATATCATAAATGCTACCACTTATTCTTTCGGCATTTGAATTGCGAGTATTAATGATTAAGCTTCCGTTCTTTGATTCAATCCAAAAAGAGTCATTTACCGAAATATCAAATACGGATGTTATTTTACTCCCTGAAGCAATACTTTGCTCCGGCACTCCTTCGTAGGCACATTCAATTATGTAAATATTACCGGAATTATTGGGGATATTTACCCTAATCCACCCATAATGATATTGCGAATTGATTTTGAACCTGACGGCAATTGATTTGTCAGCCGCACCCTTCCAATCAAAGTCCAAACCACCCATACTATAATAATGATGCAGCGTGTCAATTGGTGTCTCCGATATAATCTCACCGTCACTGCAAGTATAAGCGGTACTGTTATCGTCAACCTGGATTTCACCTGATGACGGCTCTGGAGCACCGTAAATATAACAGGCATTGTAACCGTTATTCTCATGAGTAATTGTGAAATCTGCAATTCCATCATCATTCATATCCAATGGATAGCTTACGATATGTTCATCGGGGGTAGCCCAAATTGTCGTATCAATTAATTTGTAATGTATATCGGCATAAACACAGAACGAACCGAATACAAATTGATAAACAAATGCGAAGATTATAACAACTAAAGTTTTCATTTTTTCACCTTTATAATAATTATTAGGATTATTTGATTACAACCAATTTCTTTTGTATGTTAATATTCTCGTTAGAAACATTCAGGAAATATACTCCATCATTCAATCCTGATACATTTATGATAAATCCACCGTTGGATAGTTGTTTACTTCCGTTGATAATTTTGGTACCAAGCAGATTGGCAACAGACCAGGATACGGTTTGATTAGCCATTACAGGCATTTTGACTGTTAAAATATCGTTAGCCGGATTTGGAAAGACTTCAATTCCCGACGGCTGGTTCGTTTCCCTGACATCGAGAACGGATAAAGGCATCCTGTAAAGGCTGTAGGTCCAGCCGCCGCTCATCGGCTGAGTACAGCAGGCAAAAACATAATCGCTATTTGCCGCTAAACCAGTGATATTCATGTAATCTAAGCCTGTGTTCAAATCGAGCCATGTATTGCCGTCATCATAAGAATAAAATAAACCGTTCGAAAAAGTTCCTGCAAAGACATAAGAGCCGCTCACAGCCATTTGCATTACATTGTAGCCTGGCATGGTTAATAATGATGTTGACCAGTTACCGTTAACATTAGTGAGTTTATAGACTCCACCGGCTTCTCCGAGAAAAATATTATTTCCTTTTGCCTTCATACAATAAACGTAGAGATTTTTCATGCAGGCGATATTTGTATCCCATGTTACACCGTTATCTTCCGACACGAACAATCCCCCGGATGTCCCGGCAATAAGGTATCTGCTGTCTGCAAAAAGAGAATTGACTGTGATTTGTGAATAGCCCAAATCAACTTTTGACCAGTGTGAACCATTGTTTTCAGATACCCATAATTCGTCATTCGTACCGGCAAAAATTTTGCCTACGGACTCAACAACGCAGAATATGTTTGACTGGACAAGGTTTTGGGCGAGATAATTCCATGTATCGCCGTTGTCTGTTGAAATCAAAATATCTCCGTAACCACAGCAATAAATTTTATTTCCATAAACTGCAAAATTCAGTATGTGCCATTCCCTTTGGTCAACTTTTTCCCATGTGCTTCCATGGTCCCTCGACTTGTAAATATAATTGAAACCACCGAGGATTTCATTTCCGCAGGCTGACATGGTCTGTGCAGACACTGTAGGCAGGGTGCCTGTTATCTTTTCCCATTGATATGCCTGTAAATCAAATGTTAGAGAAATAAAAAGCAAAATTATAAAAAATGTTTTCATAGAAATTACTCCAATTAATTTGTAATTATTATTTTATTAATAAGATTGTCAATTTTAATAAAATACGCTCCCGGAGCCAACTCTGAAAGATTTAAAATCATTGAGTTTGATTTTGTCTTTTTTTCCAGAACAAGATTTCCGAAAATATTGAATAAGTAAACTTTTTTGCCAATTTCTATTCCATTTATTCTTAATACATCTTTCGCAGGATTAGGAAAAATTTTATATGATAATTCACCGGGCAGGTCTTCGACACCTGAAATAATGCTTGTTCCGGACAAACTGACTAAAGCAGTCATACCGGAATTATATGCGATTATCAGGTTCGCATTTTTTATTCCTGTAGCCGAAGGATTAAAACTTATTCCTAATGAAGTACTGCTCCCGCTGTTGATTTTAACCGGAAATGTGAGATTGCCAAACGAAAAATCTTCCTTATCTGTGCCGCTCAGGTAAATACTGTCAATTGTCAGTCTACCGTTACCGGTATTGTACAGGGTAATTGATGTGTCTTTACTTTCATTTACTTCTATGTCGCCGAAATCACAAGATAGTGAACTAAGTGACAATTCTCCATGTTCAGGTTCAATTCCTGTTCCTGAAAGGTTTACCGATACATGGGTGCCCTTATCGTCAACAAATGTAAGCTGGGCTAACTTATACCCGGTGGAGACAGGTTTGAAATTTACCCCAATAACTTTATTATGATTCGGTTCGAGAGTAAATCCTCCTAAGCCGCCGGGTACAGAATAATCCTGGTCTGAACCGCTCAATTGCATCCAGCTAATTGTCAAAAGGGCTGTCCCGGTGTTTGTGATAGTTACTGATTTAACAGCAGTACTGTCAAGAGAAACATTCCCGAAATCGAGCGTTGAGTCTGATAATGTAATGACAGGCTGGGCAGACTCAACTTCACCTGCTTTCAAGCCAATGCCCGGTGTATTTTGCCTACGGACTCAACAACGCAGAATATGTTTGACTGGACAAGGTTT
>DAHXMP010000330.1 GCA_027371665.1 Bacteroidota bacterium
GCAATTCTCAAAATACCTGCCAGAATCTTAACTGCATTCTGTTGTTGCGGATTAAGACTCATAAATTCGGTATGTTTCTTTTTAGGATGGCTTTTCCTGTGATATCTTGCAATCAGTGCGATTATATCTGCTTCACTCATAGTAAAACCCGGCATTAATGTATGACTTATAATGTAATAACTGTGTTTATGATGAAGGTCATGAGATATATAATATCCGATGTCGTGTAAAATAGCCGCAGATTCTAAAAGCTCCCTATACTGATAACTGAGTTTATGAACCGGTAATAAATCGTCAAATAAATGTAAGCATATATTTTTTACATGTTCCGAATGAACTGTATCAACATTAAATCTTTGGCATATATTATTTATTGTTTCATACCTCAGATGGCTCAAGTGCTTATATTCCTGTATTGCTTTAGTTTTCTGAACTGTATCGAATACTATTCCTTCTCTTAATGCATATGATGACAAAATAAGTTTATCTATATTAAGTTCTGTTAAGACACACTCGAGAATGAGAGCCCCTCCGACAATAATATCGGTTCTATCCTGGTCAATTCCGTTTAATTGACTTCTTTCTTTTATTGTTTTTGCCTTACAAATATTTTTAACGATATTCAGTATATCCTTTCTGTTGACTGATAAACCGTTTAAAACATCGGGAACATGGTTAATTCCCTCGGCAAGAGTCATTGAAGCAATGTTGTGAATTGTACCCGACGTACCAATTGTAACATCGAAAGTTTCCTCTTTAATTTTTTCGAGAATAGGCAACCACTCTCCCCGAATGAAATTTTTACATTGTTCGATTTGTTCGTTTGTAATAATATCGTCTTGAAAAAAATGATTTGTCAATCTGATTGCACCAAGCTTAACACTTTTTCCGTATAACAATTCACCGTTAAGACCGATAATTGTTTCCGTACTTCCTCCGCCAATATCAATGACGAGAGACTTCTTATTAAGTATAGGCAGAGCATGAATTGCCCCTATATAAATAAGCCTCCCCTCTTCAATTCCTGACACTACCTCTATATTTATGCCTGTTTCTTCCCTTACCCTGTCTAAAAATTCTTTTTGATTAAGGGCTTCTCTGACAGCACTGGTAGCTACTGCACGTATATCTGCATTTTCGCTGACTGCAAGAGCAGCAAAATTTTTTAAGGCTGTAATTCCTCTATCCATGGCATCTGGATAAATAAATTTCATATCCCTTCCGGCACTGCTTCTGCCTAATCTGACAACTTCCTTTTCACGGTTGTGAATATTCATAATACCCCTGTTATTAACCGATGCAATAACCAGGTGAAAGGAATTGGTTCCCACATCAATGGCAGCTATTAACGGTGCTTTCAGGCTCATATATCAGGATAAAATTTGTATTGAAAAATCATTTTTTTCAAGACGATATTATTACAAACGAACAAATCGAACAATGTAAAAATTTCATTCGGGGAGAGTGGTTGCCTATTCTCGAAAAAATTAAAGAGGAAACTTTCGATGTTACAAT
>DAHXMP010000367.1 GCA_027371665.1 Bacteroidota bacterium
TTATAATTATAAAGTCCCTGGGATTGAGTAAAATGAATATGTTCAGGTAAAAATTGCCTATCTATTTTCGGAACATACATTAAACTGATAATTGAAGGATAGGTTTTTACAGGGACAGAGCCATAAAGTGTAAAATAATCCCTGACAACTTGTATAAGATTATCATATAACCCCCTCATTGATTGCAAAACCTGATAGGAGTTCTGAACCTTAAGTTCCGCTCTGGACATTACTGAACTTGTTGCCTTTTCAAATGCAGCAAAGTTATCCGAACGAACTTTGTCATCGACAAATTTCCAGATTAAAAAACTCAATGCTAAAAATAATATCAGAACGATGAATGCAGGATATGTCCTCCTGAATTTGAAGAATTCTTTTCTTAAGGGAACTTCATGTTTTAATATCGTTTCATAAGACGATTCATTGATTTGAATTTCTGATGGCTTCATAATTTGATAAAAATTATTTAAAATTATTAAATTTATTTCAATGTTAAATTTTAAATTATTGTCTATTAATTATAATGATTATCGGGATTTATTTTTTTGTTTTCGATAATTTCTTTTACACTAACTGTAAAGGTTTGTGTATCGACAGGTTTCGAGATATAGCCATCGAAACCCATGTTAAGATATTTATCTTTATCGCTGGCAAGTGCGAATCCTGTTACAGCAATTATAGCAACTTTGTTACCCCATAATAATTGACGCACGGATTTCAATATCTCTGTACCATTCATATCAGGCAAAAGGATATCGGCAATTATACCTCCGGCTTGATTAGAATCCAACCAATCAATAGCTGATTTTCCATTGTCAAATTCAATTGTTTTAAATCCAGCTTTATTCAGGAGGATGCAAAACATCTTCCTTATACCTTTGTTATCCTCGATTACACAAATCGGATACTCTTCAGAATTCATATTAATTACCTGTATTAAGTATTTAAAAATTTTAAAATCACTATTGAATTTTTATTAAAATATCATAAAAATGATTTTATTCTTTAACAATCAAAACAATAAATTTATTGAACAATAACAATCTCAACACGTCTGTTTTTCCTCCTGCCTTCTTCGGTCCTATTATCACCGATAGGTACCCTGGAACCGTCACCACGCGGGAACAGCCTTCCGGAAGAGATCCCCTTGCTGACAAGATATTGAACCACTTGTCTTGCCCTTTCTTCTGAACGTTTCTGATTTTGAGAAAAAGTACCCTGGTCATCCGAATGGCCAACTATACGAACTGTCGAACCGGGATTATCCTTTAAAAATTGGGAAACTGCATCCAGATAATCTTTAATTTCATTTGACAAAGTTGTCGAAGCCGAAGATGGGAAATAATAGGTTTTTCTGGCCCCTGACCTGACTGAGATTCTTCTCGCAGGAGGATTATTTTCCGGAACTACCACTTTAGTATCTATTGTTGATGCTTCAGCAACTTCCTCACTTATTTTAGGCCTTTCGACAGGTTTAGCTTCCAAAGCGAGCAAGGGTTCTACAAAACCGGGAAAATCGGGTCCTTTATCATGCCTTGCCGATGCATACGATTCCGGTGGAGGATGGAAATTGGGATTATATTGTAAAGTATCTTTCCTAACCTCATCCGGTCCCACTTTTAATGCCACACCTATCCTTGCGAATAAAGTATTTCTCGATGAACCGTAATCTGAAATAAGGCTTGTGCCTCCGTTAACTGTAATATATGGATTGAAAAGGACCCTGAATTTATGATTAATATCTGCTATCAAAAACTCATAACCTATTCCGGCATGTAATCCGAATCTGAATTTTGTCGGGGACATTACATTAGCTTTATCCTGGTTAATATCCCCGGAATTAACAAATTGAAACCTGTTGGTTAGTTTAGCCGACATAGTTATATCAAAATCCAGTCCTCCTGTCAGATATAATCCGCTAAGGGCTAAATTATACCTTGCTGACGGAGAAATTGAAATGTAATTGAAATCGGTAATTGCTTCATATGCTTCCTTCATCGTGTCTGCTGACGGAGCAGTTTGTGCCCTTCCGCTTCTGAAATCCTGAAGAAATAATGATAGAGAAACACCCCATTTTGAATCTCTGGGCATCCATTCACCGTAGAGACCGATATAATAACCCATTCCAAATCCTGAAGGAAAGTTTATCAATGAATCTGGTGTCGGAATAAGAGTATCAAAAACAGAATAGGTCAAAGGCATTTTTAATTTGCTAAAATAAAAACTTGTATTGACTCCACCGTTAATACCAAACCACCAGTCTCCTTGATACCTGTTAAGTACAAGTGTGTCTTTGGTGGGCAATGGGATTAGTTCACGGAAGTCTCCCATATTCTGCCCTTCGGTTTCACTAACTGTAAAAACTAATGACAGACAAAGGGTAAATATATAAATAGCCTTTCGCAACATTTAATTTCAATCCTGAAATTTCTTAATATTTAACATTGTATAATGATTTATTAAATGCTTAATAAATGTTTAAAAATCTCTCCCATTCATTATAAATTCTAAACTAAATATTTTATTTTAAATCACCTAATAATCATAATTTTTTTTAAATAATTTCCTGAAGGAGTTTCAAGACGCAAAAAATAATATCCGCTTTTTAAAAAGTATACGTTGTAATAAAAGTAATAATCACCTGGTTTCATCTGTTCCGAAAGAAGAGTCTTCGCAAGTCCTCCCTTCAAATCATATAAATATAGATTATAAAAACCTTCTTCTAATAAATAGAGTTCAATACTCATATCATTACTGACGGGATTCGGGTTAATATTAATCATAACACCAGAAGCTGAAAAATTAATATCACGCGGTACAATACCTCCGCAAAAACCCGAAATAGTAATTAAACCATTATATTTTTCAATATAATAATCATCAGAGTTTGAAATTCTAAAATTTATAAAATCCAGAATATCTGAGTTATATGAACCGGCAAACAATGCTAATGATTCTATATTAATAAGAGTATCATCAATAGCATTATTTCTCAGACTAACTTCCAACGTATCATAACCTGCTGTTGAATTTATTATTTTAAATGAATCCCTAATATCCATTAACTTTGAAGGGAAACCAATCTTGATATTTAAATCAAGTTTTTTATTCCTAAAATCGGGTATGTCATTCTTATTCTCTATAATTAGCGGCATAATAAAAAAATCTCCGACTTTTGACCTGATGTTCGGAATGCCCACAAACAAAGGATATTTCACAATACAATTCACTGAATCGGCAAAATGAAATGATTCAAAATTTTTCCAGAGCCTTATTGAATTATCCCTGCCTGCAGTAACAATACTGTCTCCTGTTGGTGAATATCCGCAACTTAAAACAGGTCCGCCATGATTAATAGGAGAAGTTATCTGTTTATCGTTATCAATTGACCATTGCCTGATTGTACCATCAAGGGAACCAGACATAAGAATTTTTCCGCCCGGATGAAAAACAAGTGCCCTTACCTGTGATGTGTGTGCCTTCAAAGTGTCGTACAAATTACCGGAACCCAACTGCCAAAGACGAATCTTGTTATCAACACCACCAGTTGCTATGATACTGTTATCAGGAGAAAAGCATGAAGTCCAGACCAGTCTTGAACCGCTTCTGTCGTTACTGTTCAATTTCATTAGAAAATTTTTACCCGGAAAAGAATAGATATAACTGTCCCCGCTGTATGTGGAAAACATTAATAGAGAACCATCCTTTGAAATTGCAGAAGAATAAGAGTTTGACATATCATCAGCGTTAAAAGAAGCAACCGTATCACCGGTAAGTATCGAAAACACTTTCATTGTCCCATCATAAGAAGAAGCGGCTATAAAAGGCAAATAGGGGTGAACGGCACAAGAACGAACAATATTCAGGAAATAATCTTTGCCAATTTGCATTAGGTTCCGGTTATTCCTGTCCCAAATATATATTGATGAATCAACTGCGGCAATTATGGTATCTGAGCCATGAAAAAAATATGTATTAAATACAGACTGAACCGGTAATTTTATCGAGTCAATCGTTTTTTTCGATTGAATATCCCAAATTTTCACTGTAGTATCAGCTCCGGAGGATAAAATATATTTTCCATCTCCGGAAATATCAACCGACCTGATTTCTGCATTATGGGCATTTATTATTTCCCATAACAAATCAGGCGATGCAATATAGTCGCATACAATTTTAAATCTTAGTTTTAACGAATCAAAATCCGGAATTTTCCAGTCATAAAAATCAGACATAATACTGTCTTTAATAAGGAGCCAGCTCTTCCCATCATCGTTTGAATAATATAGAGACCACCCGGGAGGCACTGTTGTTCCTGCCCATGATATTCTCAGAGGTTGCCCTGTTAAAAGAGTATCTGTTGATTTAGGTGAAATAAAGTTTATCTGAGAATATGCTGCAGAACAAAAAAATATTAACAAGGGAACAAGTTTAACAAAATATATTATTCTTCTATTTAAAGTAATATTCATAAAAATAAAATTTTAAACTCAAAAAAAGAATCTGACACTATCGCTATTATTTTTGTTAAAATGTTACAACCTTACTATCTAATAAGTTGAAGTTTAACAACAGCTCTCGAAATCTCAATAGTTGGGTCTTCGAGAGGATACGCTATAAAAATAACATCATATAAACCTTGTGAAGCATATTCTGAAGCATTAAAATCATAAACATGCTTGCCAACAGATTCTTCGATATTATTTATTTGATTCCCCTGCTCGTCTCTGAGTTTTTCCAGCTCTCTTCCCTTCAAATCATAAATTGTTGCAGTAAGCATAACGTTGTCTTCTAAAAATATCTCTATTTTGGTTTTATCCTTGAATGGATTAGGATAAGCATGAGCTTTTGTAATTACTGCATTAGGTATCCTGATACATCCTGTAGCGAGATAATGTTCAACCCCGTTGAAATCCTCATAATACAACCTGTAACAATAGTCTGCAGAACGAAACCTAACAGTATCATAAGAGTAATCATACTTCTTGCCCGGAATTCTCGTTCCCAATCCAATCAAGCCCTTATCAAGGTCTCTAGGTCCATCGTATCTTGCTATAGTCTGCCAATTCTGAGCATTGGTATCATTTACAACAGGATTCATTAATGCCCGTTTCAGTATAAAACCTTTATTGTATGCTTCTTTACCGGTGACCCACCAAATATGGACTCTTTTCTTACCTGCATATTCAACCACAAAAGAATCGAGAACAAATTCGGGCTCTACAGATTTTTCAATTCTGAATGAAACAAAATTTGACATCCCGTCATCCATTTCAACATTATCATTTGCATGATAAAGAACGATATTAGAATCGAGCAGAGAATCATTTTTCAGCTTATATGCACAAGCCTGGTAATAATACTGAGGCTGAAGCCAGACAAAATCCTTTGGTAAAAATTGTCCGTTTTTAGATGCCATAACAAATGTACCAATCAGCAGTGATGTATCTGGGGGAGGAATAACCTGGGCATCATTGAAATTTTCAGGACCGGCAATCGTAATGCTTAATCTGCCGGGAAACACCCTGGGCGTAATATAATAATCTGTAACGGGCAATTGTCCGCCGCCGGAAAAAGTTGCAAGCTTAAATTCGGAAGTGCCTTGAACAAGGTCAATTGTCAAACTGTCAGGATTTATCTGATAAGAAGTATCTGACAATGATAGCTGGAAAGTACCATTAGCAAATCTTTCCCATTTATCCGAATTTCTTTTAAGCCTTATATCGAAAACAACCGAATCTGGTTTTATCTGGACAACGTTACCTATCTGAACAATGGCAAGAGTATCTACTACCTGGGACACCAGAACAGGAGTATTTAGGAGTAACAAAAAAAGAAAATTTATTATGTAAAAGATTTTTTTCATTAAGTACTACATTAAAAACAAAAACCGACATTAACATAATTAATCATGGGACAAGCGTGGTTCTTCCCCTGTTATTCCATGAATAATTCAAATCTCTCGTATTTATTATACCACTCAGGTTAATGTCTCTCGTAAGATAACCTTCAAAATCTCTGTCATCCCAGGTTAATATCTGGTCATTGCTGTCAATCACACCGTCATGATTAACATCACCTGCAATCATGCCCCAAAGAATAGAACCGTCAGGCTTTTTACCTATGGGTTTAACAGCATTTGCTCTTCCTAAGAGAATATTCGGGTCGGTGAAGTCAACATAAGTCGTAATTGACCTCGGATAAATGCCAACAGTATTTTCTGTTGCAATAGAAAGGTGATTTCTGTGCCTGACAATAAGATAATAATCACCTGCACTTATCCCTCCTGCTGCAAGAAGAACGGGTGATTTACCGTCGAGGTCAACAATCGAACCGTCCATTTTCAGAAGGCAAGTCCTGTAAAACGGCTTTGGGTCTGTTAATGTCTTCCTGAACTCAAGCACTAAATAATCAACAACAGAATCCGGCATCACCGGTATATTTATAAATGGACGATTTTGGTCGAGATTATAAGGGTAAATATTAGGAGGAGTAGCAGGTAAAAGATTTTTCAATCTCAAATCTTCTGACATTGAGCCGAATCTATAAGGACCTTCAAGAAACACTGAAGCGGCTACGACAAGCCTGCCTCCGTTACTGCTTAAACCAATACCATAAACACCAAGTGAAAAAATCGAATCTGAACTGCTATATGCCCAATTGCCGAGAGAATCCCAAGTCGGCCTCTGCGAACTAACCATATCGAGCCATTGCGCATTATACCATCTTTGTAAAATTAAAAAATCAAAATCTGGCCAAAGGGATTTTGTTTCATCCAATGCAGTATCGGTTTTGCTTGCCCGCCAACCATAACCCAGAGTCATGTTTACTCCATCAACAACAGGGTTGTTGTTCCCGTCTAAAGCCGATATATTAAAAAGACGCTCAACTTTCATATCTCCGCCAATTATAGGTGGAAAAGTCCTGGGCTTTACCCTGAAAGTCAATTCCCTCATACCACCTGACTTGGATGAATCTTTAAATAGTGCCCATGTATAGGGATTATTGAAAATAATTCTTACACTATCAAAATGAAGGGAAGTTCTCCTGAAACTTCCGTCTATTTCGGCATCGGCACCGTCAAAGACCGGGTCTTTTAACGTCGTCAATGTTAAAACAAACTTTCTTGAAGTGTCAGGTTCTGTCCTTATCGGGGATTTTAGATATAATGTATCGTTAACGACAACATTTTTTGTAAGAGTAACTCCCCGGGTACTTTCAACAAACAGGTTAAGTAATTTTGTTGTATCAGAAGGAATTTCTCCGGTGATAGTATCAACAGAGCCAATACCGGTATATTTGACAGATATATGATTTTCGAAAATCGGCTCATTTTTCAGGGATGCTCCGACATGTCTTATAATCCAGGAAGAATCTGCCATCGTGAAATTGCTGTCTGTATTGTTACGTAATTCGCCCTGAGTAAGTTCGAGTTTATGATTTATCCTGAAACCGCCGTTTCTAATGATGTCAACACCGTTAGGATTATCAATATTAAGATTAGCAAAATGCCCTGCACCTTCTATATCCTGAGGACTTAAATCACCGTTCATGCGGACATCTTTAGAACCGGTAATCCTGGAAGTATTAACAACCGAAGCTTTAGCATCAACTCCTTCCCTGTCGGCTTCGAACGGAACGCTATCGGTAACAATTAAAGAATCAGTTGTCGTAAGCGGTATCTGATTGCCATTGCTTAACGGAATGGCATCAACAAATTTTTTTGCGATATATTTTAACACAAGCTGTTTAAAAACAATTGTAGGAACAGACTGTGAATTTCCGTCTCTTTTTTCGAGAAATTCGAATCTTCCGCCAATAGTATCAGGAAGTGCCTTGACCTGACCAGTGTATAATTTTATTGTTCCGTTGTTCTTCAAGGTTCCGCCGGTATTATCAAGTGAATAAGCCCCTTGTGCAAAAATCTCCAGGCTTGTCAAAAAAACAAGGGAAATTATTAGAACAATATTTATTTTATTAAATAGCACCGACTAACTTTCTTTTTTCACAAGCCTAATTTCAATAAAAACATGTTACGGGTGGCATTTTATGCCACCCGTATATAAAATTATTGTCCGATTTCTATAATCGTATTGTTCTGAACTGTTCCTGCGTTTATAATTTGAGCCGTACCGAATATTGAAACATTACCAGTAGCATTATTCAATGTACTCATCCATAAACCATGAACGTCACCAACAGATGCATTCTTATTATCGCCGGCACCGGCAACATTAGCCATCTTGTTGAAATTCCTTAAACCGGCATTATAACCAGCAATCGTTCCACTTAGATTTGTATGGAAATTATAATTTGCACCGTTATCCTCATTACCAATAATCAAACAGGCATTTGGATATGGATTCGGAAATTCAGGATTAGAAACAACATCGCTGGAAATTGTAACCTGATTGACTGCTGCAATACCACCCGGATAAGCAGTATTTTCATCGAGGGTGTTGTTAGTTGCAACACCATCGGCACCACCGCTTGTACCCCATGCCGGGCCGTCAATACCTACATAGACAAGGTGACGAATCAATGCATTATCATTAGCTGAAGGGATAATGCCTTCATCCCAAGTATTCGGATTTGTCCATCTTCCGTTAGCAACAGTAATAAACAGTGTAGATGTACCCATAATAATATCAGAGTTTGAAGACATTTCAGAAATTGTTCCTCCACCTGCAACTGCAATCAGGTTTATACCTGAACCGCCGGTTAAATTAACATAACGCGGGTCTGTTGCACCACTGTTTGTTGCAGGAAATCCCGGTATGGTGATTTTTTGTTTCGGCTGTGCGGCATCAAAACCTTCAAAGAATCTCATTCTGCTTTCGTTTGCACCTGTAAATTCCGTAGAAATATATCCAACTCTTAATGTAGAAATTGTTCCTGTTCCCGTAAAGATAGCACGAACAGTTCTGTTTACATCAGTAGTTGCTGTCCAGTCATTACATAATGCAGGCTGAAGGCCCGGAATTACATCTAACTGATAATCAGTCGGTGCGGTACTAAATGTAACCTGGGTCTGTGCATTATTAAATTTAAGCATTGCACCAGACGGAAGGGTACCATAATAACGCATTTTACCACGTATATAAACATCATTATTTGCTGAACTGTAAGTTACCGTTGGAGCAGTATTGTTTCTGTATAAATTGAATGAGTTTGCATCAGCAATCGCGGCGCCCATTATCACATTACCACCACTGACAGTAAGGTTATCGCCTCTCATA
>DAHXMP010000412.1 GCA_027371665.1 Bacteroidota bacterium
TTATCATCCCCCAAAAAAACAGGAATACTTTTTTAAAAAGTGAATATATATTGTACTTCGGGTAGCAACCCTTATTATTGCAATTTATTGATTTGTCGGCATAGTTCAAATGTTTTTTTAAAAGAAGATTTTTTCCCGTTACGAAATCTCGTAATTTTGAATTGCCGGAATAAACTGAAGGACACATTACCGGAAAGCATGAAATAACATAATGAATATTTGTTTTGATAAAAAGGATAATGAAATATAAGATTTGATGCGTGCATTAGTTACAGGGGCAACGGGTTTTATCGGAAGTCATATCGCAGATACACTTTATCGGAGAGGGTTTGATGTCAGGTGCACTTATAGAAGTTCCAGCAATCTAAGATGGCTTAAGGACAAACCTTATGAATTAATTGAAACAACTCTTTTTGATTTTGAATCATTATCTGAAGCCGTAAAAAACGTTGACTATATTTTTCATTCAGGAGGCCAGATAGCCGCAAGAAATTATGATGAATATTTAAAAGCAAACCGTGACGGTTCTCTCAATCTGTTTAAAGCAGCAATAGCAAATGCTCCGGCACTTAAAAGATTCGTATATATAAGCAGTCAAACAGTTGCAGGTCCATCTCAATCGTTGTCTCAGCCATATAAAGAGTCTGACCTGTGTCATCCTATTACGGTTTATGCAAAAAGTAAAAGGGAAGCCGAAATTGAATTATTAAAATTACAGAAAGAACTGCCTCTGACAATTATAAGGCCCTCTGCCGTTATAGGACCACGAGATACTGCAATTTTACCGCTGTTTAATCTTGGCAGTAAAGGTATTTTAGTGTTAATCGGCATGGGAAAGAAGTTCCTGAATCTTATTCATGTTAAAGATCTTGCGGAAAGCACGGTTGATGCCGCTCTTTCTTCCAATACAACCGGCAATATTTATTTCATAGCATCTGAACAGCCTTATTCATGGAACGAAATAATGGATTGCATAAAAAAAATTTCAAAAAGAAAATTCTCGTTAAAGGTTAAGCTCCCGCATTTTTTCGTTCTCTCAGCGGCGGGTGCTTTTCAGTTATATTGTAAAATCATTAATAAAGTACACCCGTTTAATCTCGACAAGGGAAGGGACTTCATTCAAAAATATTGGACCTGTTCAGTTGTTCAGGCAAAAAAAGATTTCGGATTCTGTCAAAAAATGTCTCTTGAAGAAAGCCTTGCTGATACTGTGAATTGGTACAAAGAAAACAAATGGATTTAATATGCTTTTTTTAATAATTTTTAAAATTTTTATTTAAATTTCAGTTGAATGAAATGTATATAAAAACAATTATCAATTTTCAATTATCAAATTTCAATTAGAAAGTGTTCTCATTTAATAAACTCGCAGCATTAATAATCAGCCTCTTTATTATTTTGGTGGCTGCTTATATTTTTTTGAATAATCTTGTTCGTACTTCCCTGCCGCCTGCTTATGAGAATATTTATCCGGGTCAAATCAAAGATTCTGTTAAAGTTTATAGAAACTATTATGGAATACCACATATCATAGCAAAAAATGAAAATGATGCTTTTTTTATGCTTGGCTATTGTCATGCAGAAGACAGGTTATGGCAAATGGATTTTTTCAGGACTGCCGGTAAAGGAAGGCTATCGGAGTTCTTTGGTAAAAGCACTCTTCAAATTGATAAATTTATGCGTTCCCTCGAAATCGAGAAAACAGCTTATGAAATTGAGAAATCAATGAACAAATATACGCTTAAAATTCTACAGGCATATTCTGACGGTATAAATTTTTACATCGAAAAACATATCAATAAATTACCTTTTGAATTTTGTGTACTTGATTATACTCCCGAAAAATGGGCACCTGTTGACTGTATAATAATCGAAAGATTGTTTGCCCTCGAGTTAAGTAAGAGTTTTTGGGCAGATATTTCAATGGGTGAAATTGCAGAAAAGATAGGGCCCTCAAAGGCACTGGAGTTGTTGCCGACATATTCTGATAATGCTCACTTTGTTCTCGATTCCGCACTTCCAAAAGAATCAACGAAGAAAAAAAAGGATTCCCTAAATATTGATTCAATAAAAGGAACCGGACATGCTTTATTAGATTACCGCTTTCGCAGTAAAATCAAAAATAATTTAGGAAATATTTATTCCGGTATTTCTGTTCAGAAACTTTCACAAGTTTACAAGCAATTATCATCTCTAATGTCCGAAAGTAAAAATTTCCTGGGATTTGAAGGTTCATCTAAGGGAAGCAATTCATGGGCAATGAAGAAAGTAAAAAATGAGAAAACTCCTGCCGTACTTGCCAATGATTCCCACCTTGCTCTTGGTTTGCCTTCGAGATGGTATCAATTGCATCTGACATATCCTGATTTTAATATTATCGGGATGACAATGCCGGGTATTCCCTTCTTTTTTGCCGGGAGAAACGACTATATATGCTGGGGAATGACAAACATTATGCTCGATGACTGCGATTTTTTCATAGAAAAAATTGATGCAGACACAAATTATTATTTCAATTCGGATGGGAGCAAATCAAGATTCAAATTTACCAGGGACACCATTAAAATCAAGAATGATGAGCCTTATACTTATTATAGAAAATATACAAGCCGTTCCGCTGTTATTTCTGATTTAACAAACATTTCAAATCCTTATTCATTAATCGGGAATAAAAATGTTGAAAAAGAATACCAAGGATTTTCCAACAGATATTGCCTGACTTATTCCTGGTTAGGGAATAGAAAATCAGATGAATTCTCAGCTTTATATCATATCAATAAAGCACAACATTGGTCACAATTCAAAGATGCTCTTGATTCATGGGGCGTTCCTGCCATGAATTTTACATATGGAGATTTAAAAGGTAATATTGGGCTTGTACCTTCAGGAATTATTCCCTTGAGAGGAAAATCCTGTCAGCCGCAAATACCCAATCCGGCTTGGCTTCCCGGATATGATTGGCTCGGATATAAAACGCTTTCCGATTTCCCCACTCTTTATAATCCGTCAAAAATGTTCGTTTCGTCTGCAAACAATGCCTTGTATCGTTTCTATCCCGGATATATTACATCGTACTGGGAACCTCCTTCACGTGAACAACGAATTGACGGTATTTTGAGCCAGTATAATGAATATTCTGCACGGGATGCACAAATAATGCAACAGGATATTTTTTCTAACTATGCTAAAGAATTGCTTTATTATTCGGTGCCTTTGATACAAAAAGACCCTTCTAAACTGAACGAACTTGAACGACAGGTATTAAGAAGACTGAAGCAATGGGATTATCTCATGTCACAGCAACTGCCTTCTCCTCTTGTTTTTTCTGAATTTTTTGAAAAATTATTATTTAATACTTTTCATGATGAACTTGGTGAAAGATTATTTAATGAATACTTAAAGACTAATTCCGTACCTACTAACCGAATAATGGAACTCGTCTCGGATACTATTTCATCTCACTGGTTCGATAATGTTAATACACCAAATTATGAAGACAAAACCGATATTGTTTTAAAAAGTTTCAAAGATGCCGTCGAAACTTTAAGATTGAAATTCCGTACAGATGATATCAATAAATGGAAATTCGGGAAATTGCACCAGGCATCATTTAATCATATACTGGATTCATATAAATTAATCAAACCTGCTATCAATATCGGTAAATTTGAAACAGGAGGAAGTAACACAACCATCAACGATATGGAATGGGACCTGTCGAATCCTTACGAAGTCGTTCTCGGGCCAAGCATGAGATTTATTTCCGATATGAGCGATACATTGGTTTATACCAGTATTGCAGGCGGTATCTCGGGAGACCCTTTCAGCGATAATTACAGCAACCAGGTGCAATTGTGGCTGAACGGCGGGTATATGGCAATTCCCGTATCAAGAGTACACAACAAAAATTTTGTTCTGAAAATTCTGGCTGTTCCCAAAAAGGATTAAATATGTCTGATAATTTTATTTTTGATTTGCATGAACTTAAAAGTTGCACTCAATGCCCGAGGGAATGTATGGATAACAGGTTCTCTTCTAAACACGGCTGGTGCTCCAATGATGCAGGTTTTAACATATCTTCGGTTTGCATCCATAAAGGTGAAGAGCCGGTAATCTCCGGAGATAAGGGAATTTGCAATGTGTTTTTCTCAAGCTGTAATATGCAGTGCATTTATTGTCAGAATTATCAAATCAGCAGGCACAAAAGCAATTTTGAAAAACGACACTACGACTCTGCTCAGAGTGATATTATTACGAATTACGATAACTTCGACAAAATTATTAATGATATTTGTAAGTGTATGGAAGAAGGATGCGAATCTGTTGGATTTGTCTCCCCTTCTCATCAAATACCGCAAATGAAGGCAATTATCAAAGCACTTATTTCAAATGGTATAAAACCGAAATTTGTATTCAATACAAATGCCTATGATAAAGTTGATACAATCAAATCGCTGGAAGAATTTATTGACGTGTTTTTGCCGGATTATAAATATTCTGATGAAAAACTTGGAAGAGCTCTTTCCAAAACTCCGGATTATCCAAAGACCGCAATAGCGTCAATAAAAGAAATGTACAGGCAAAAAGGTTCATCATTGATTTTGAATGAAAACGGAATAGCAGAATCGGGATTAATTATCAGGCATCTTGTTTTACCGGGTTATGTTGAAAACAGTATGAATGCTCTGAGAAAAATTGCAGAAGAAATATCAACTGATGTTTATATTTCGCTTATGTCCCAATATTATCCGACAAAAAAAGTTTCCGTACATCCAAAATTGAACAGAACTTTAACACCTGAAGAGTATGAAATTGTTATAGAAAAAATGGACAGGCTCGGCTTTGAAAACGGCTGGGTGCAGGATTTGGAAAGCAGCGATGAATACTTGCCGGATTTCAGCCTGAAACAGCCATTTTTATAAGTTTTTTAAAAATTGAAAATAAATATTTTATTTATTTAATAAGATATTTTCCATTAAATGAAATAGTATTGTAACTTATCTGAGGATAATTATCATAGCCGGCTGAAACTCCAATTTGTATATATTTTATGACATTTAAATTTACTGATAACGTGCTTGTTGAGCCAAGTCCACCAAATTTTGCTGCACTGTCTTTTAATGATAAATATGATAATCCAGAACCGAACCCGATACTAAAATGTCCAACCCACAAATTAATTGACGGTTGCAGACTAATTTTTGCTGCAAATTCACCCCTAATATTTCCTAACGAAACTCCAACATCAGAAATTATACAAAAATTTTCAGAAATAAATATTATTGGACCAAAAGAAACCCCATAAAAATAATTTCCACTTGAACTTAAATTTTTTCCAAAACTATCGTTAATAGGTAAGAATATATTTGAGTATAAAATAGAAATATAAGCATGCTCAACACCTACGTTTTCTTTATTATTCATAGATAAAAATCCATTATCTCCTGCATAAGATATATTTCCAAAAAAGGAAAATATTAAAATAAAAATTATCAAAATA
>DAHXMP010000414.1 GCA_027371665.1 Bacteroidota bacterium
ATCTAAGAGAGACTTTGAATAAAATTTTTATCTCAGATGATTATAGTGAAATATCTAAATTGATCGATAATTTATATAAAGAAAATGAAAATAGAAGCAACGGATTAACCGGTAAATTTGGTACTGCATTAAATGCTTTATTAGCTGCAAATAATCCTTCTTTATTCATATCAAGTGTTTCCCTTAGACATCGTTTTGATATAATTAAGTTCTTTAAGTTTCAAGATATTTCTAAGTATGATAAGTTATCATATGGGAAAAAAATTATTGAAACAAATAATGATATAATAAATGGATTCAAAAAAAATTTCATTAATAATAAACAAAGAAATGAAATCCCCCCTTATATTTTACCTAGGTTAATTTCAGAGTTCTTTTATACAAATGAAATAAAAAGTGCAATTTGGAAATCTGATGAAGAAAATACTCCTATAAAAACTAAAACATACCTTTTAACATGGAATCCAAAAAGATGGATTTGGTCAGACCTTAATGAATGCATAAAAAAAATTGAAAATAATGGATGGGCGGAATTTAGTTGGACTTGTGGGACATCAAAAAGAATAATGAAAGGAGATCGTGTCTTTATTATTCGTCTTGGAATGGAATCGAAAGGTGTTATTGGTTCGGGTTGGGTAGAAAAGGATAGTTATAAAGGAAAACATTGGAATAAAGATTTAGCAAATAAAGGAAAAAATGCCACTTATATTGATTGCAATTTTAATATTTTACTCAATACAGAAAAAGAACAAATTTTAACTTTGGATTATTTAAAAAAGAAAGTTTCTAAAAGATTTAATTGGCTTCCTCAAATGTCTGTTGTTTCTATTCCTTATGATTTTGCTGTAGAGTTGGAAATACATTGGAAAACATTTCTTGATGGTCATCCAAGAACGAAGAATTTGAAATTAGATGATAAACAAGATTTTAATTTTGCAGATATTGATGATAATGAAATATATAATGAAGGTTCAATAAAACATGTTGCTGTTAATGTTTATGAACGAAATCCTGATGCACGAAAAAAATGTATTAAACATTATGGATTGAATTGTTCAATATGTGGTTTCAATTTTGAAAGCATATATGGTAATTATGGACGAGATTACATCCACGTTCATCATTTAAAACCTTTATCTGAAATTGGAGAACAATATGAATTAGATCCAATAAAAGATTTACGGCCAGTTTGTCCAAACTGCCATTCAATAATTCATAGATTCAAACCAGCTCTTTCAATTGAAGAATTAAGAAAGAGAATTAAGAAACAACATTTTGTATAATTTAAAATTTAGTTCTTATTGAGAATCTTCCTCTACATATCCTTATACGGATTGGGTCCAACCCTATCAATTGTAGCGGCGAAATTGTTCAATATGTCGGGTATTTTGTCGTACTCGTCAATCGAAAGAGTATGGATTTCGACACGTTCCGGCTCGAGAACCAATTGCTTCAGCTTCTCCTGCACGTTTTCCATCCTGATGTTTGCAAGCTCGCTCCCGCGAATGAAGTGGCACTGGTAATCGTCGCCGTATTTGCATCCAATAAGGATAGCTCCGTCGAAGCCCGCAGAGAGCGAATCGGCAATCCAGCTCGTGCTTACCGAGCCGAGACAGCGAACCGGAATAATCCTGAAATAAGGTGAATAAGTCAAGCCTTTCCTCGACGCGATGTCGAGCGAGGGATATGCGTCGTTCTCGCAGAGAAAAGCGATGATTCTCGGCTTCTCCTCTTCGGTTTCAGGCATGTCAATTGATTTTATCATCGCAGAAATAATCTGCACGGAATAATCCTTGAAACTGATGATTCTTTCGGGGCAGGCTCCCATGCAGATACCACAGCGGCGGCACCTGTTCGGGTTAGGCATAGGCGTTCCCTTTACGTCTTCTTCCAATGCACCGAAGGGACATTCCTCCGTGCAACGCTTGCATTGAGTACATCTCTGGAAGAAGAAATCGGGATAAGTCTTGTCGCCTGCTCTCGGGTGAACGGCAGTTCCCTTGCGGATATTTTCGAGGCATTGAATCGCCTTTAATGAAGCACCGAGTGCATCGTTCTTTGCCGCGACGAAATCCATTGGAGCTCTGACGGTTCCTGCCGCATACATTCCCGTTCTCCTCGTTTCGTAAGGGAAACAAATATAATGAGAGTCCGGGAAGCCGTAATGCAGTGTCGGCAGGTCTTTCCCCTGGATGTATTGCAAATTCAAAATTGAAAATTCAGGCTCTATGGCTTGCTCTGCAGGTTTTTCTTCAGCCTTTGATTCGCCTGCCGGGCTTTCTGTTTTTTTCACGGTTTTAATTCTGTCTGCCGCGGCATTAGGCACAAAACCCGCCGCAAGCACCACCATATCCGCTTCGATTCGGATTTTTTCGCCGACTAATGTATTATCCACATCGACATTGACCGTTCCGTTGACGGCTTCGATTCCTGCTATTTCGCCTTTTGTAAGGAAGATATTATCTTCGTTCTGTACGACTTTCAAAAATTTCTCGTAATTCGCAGGAGTCCTCATGTCTTTGTATATTATATAAATCGCAGCATCGGGATATTTTTCTTTTACATACAAAGCCTGCTTCAAAGATGTCATACAGCAAACCGTGGAGCAATAAGGCAGATGGTTCTCATCCCTCGAACCTGCACACTGCACGAACACAATGCTCTTGATTTTCCCGTCATCAGAGGGCTTTTTCAGGTTGCCGCTTTTTGCAAGCTCCTCGAATTGAACATTTGTTACTATGTTTTTACTGCTGCCATATCCGAGATAGCTCAGCTTTTCAGGTTCGTAGGGCTTCCAGCCTGTTGCCTGGATGATTGTGCCTGCCTGAAAAGTAATGGTATCACCGTTTGATTTTGCGGTAACGTCGAACATTCCCGGCTGTCCTTTTGTATGCTCGATTTATATAATATACAAAGACATGAGGACTCCTGCGAATTACGAGAAATTTTTGAAAGTCGTACAGAACGAA
>DAHXMP010000416.1 GCA_027371665.1 Bacteroidota bacterium
AATGACTATTTTGCTTCCAATGATCAACAAATTGTTTTCCTTTGCAAATCTCATCATTTCCGACAATCGAATAAAACGAGCTGAATTACGCATACCATCGATATTACTCCACAAGAAGAACATGTATTCACCGCTTGCCAACTTTGCGAGTTTGTTGAGTGGGTGTTCGAGTGTGTACCAATTTGAAATTTCGAAGATTTTGACGTGTGAGTCAGTATAGAGTACATCGAGATTGGTAGATGTCCGTTGCAATGTATCTTCGTTTGACAAAGAACCCAAAACAACCACAAACAGTTCCATGGAAAGGCTTGAGGTTGCATCCTCTCGTTTCCTTCTTTAACTATCTCTCCCTTTCCAAGAGGAATGTATTTCATAACCGATTGCTTCACCCCGGCAGCCCTGCCACGGGGGTATCTTATTGCAACAGGCCCGTTGGTATAATGATATATTGCGGAGAAAAGTAAATCTCTCAGTTCCTGTTCATCTTTTGGTGCGGCGAGAATCATATTCGGTATTGGCCGAAGATATGCCATATCGAGGATGCCATGGTGAGTTGCTCCGTCTTCACCCACAAGACCTGACCTGTCGAGTGCAAAAACCACATGAAGTTTCTGAATCGAGACATCATGAATAACCTGGTCGAAAGCTCTCTGAAGAAATGTCGAATAAATTGCACAAACCGGCACCATCCCTTCTTTTGCAAGTCCTGCCGCAAAAGTTACTCCATGTTCTTCGGCTATACCGACATCAAATACCCTGTCGGGGAATTTCCTTTCGAGAATATCTAAGCCTGTTCCGTCAGTCATTGCTGCTGTTATTGCAACTACTTTTGGATTGCTTCTGCAAAGCTCTGTCATAGCTTCTCCGAATACCTGGGAATAAGACGGAACAGGGGATAATTGAATTGCTTTCAGGGATTTTCCGGTTGTCTTATCAATCTTACCAATTGCATGAAGCCTGTAAGAATCATTTTCTGCAGGTCCATAACCCTTACCCTTTTGAGTCAGTACATGAAGGAGAACAGGTCCATGTACATCCTTTATTGAATTTAAAGTATTAACTAACTGTCTGACATTATTCCCGTGTATTGGTCCAAAATAGTTGAATCCTAAAGCCTCGAATAAAAGACCTGGCGTTATGAATGCCTTAACGCTACCTTCAATTCTCGAAGCGGCAAGCCTTATTCTGTCGCCAAGCTGTTCCATCCTCCCTGTCAGCTCCCAGATATTCTCCCTGAGTTTTTGAACTGTAGCGGTTGCATACAGCTTATTGAAATAATTTGATAGTGCGGAAACATTTTCGGATATTGAAATGTTGTTGTCATTAAGAATAACTGTTAAATCTCTTTTTTGTACACCGCAATTATTCATGGCTTCATAAGACATTCCCCCGGTCATGGCTCCGTCGCCGATTATAGCCACTACCCGAAAATCTTTATTCATCATATCCCTTGCGGCAGCAATACCCAGGGCAGCCGATATGCTTGTACTTGCATGACCGGCACCGAAAACATCGTATTCGCTTTCGGAAGGTTTAAGGAATCCGGATAATCCGCCTTTGTGCCTTATTGTCGGCAGTTGGTCTCTTCTGCCGGTAATTATTTTATGAGGATACCCCTGGTGTCCGACATCGAAAATGATTTTGTCATGAGGAGTGTTATAAACATAATGCAGTGCAACAGTGAGCTCAATTACTCCGAGGCCTGCCCCGAAATGTCCGCCTGTCTTCGTAATAACGTCAACCATATATTCACGGACTTCACTGCATACATCCTGGAGCTCGCTTAGTTTTAATTGTCTTAGGTCTGCCGGAGAATTTATCTTAAATAAATATTTATACCCGCCGTTATTTTCTTTAGCCATTCTTAATTAATGCCCACATCGTAAAAAATCATTGTTTAAGACGATTAAGTCTAAATTTATTCTTTACAGTTTCGGAGTAATAACATAAATCTGCACTGTCCTGGACAATTGTCTCCCTATTGGTGAATTGTTATCGAAAATAACCTGGTTTTCGCCGACACCATATATTTCATATTTTGCTTCTTTTACTTTTGCGGAGAGTATATCTTTAACGGCATTGGCTCTTTGTTCCGAAAGCTTTTTGTTGTAATCTTCGTTACCTATTCTATCGGTATATCCGTAAATTTTAATTGTTGAATTGAATTTAATATCAGGAACTATATATTTTTCGATTATTGCTTTGTCATTATCCGACACATCAGCTTTATCAAAATCGAACAATATCAGGCTGTATTTTGAAATTGTTTTATCCGGCAATTCTTCAGATTTCTTGCGTGTAAAGGAATAATATTCAACCGGAATCGAGCCTGAAACGCTTCTTTTAAGTTCCCTTGCATTTTCTGCATTCAGCGAGTAATCAACAGGTACCTGGCTTTTCTTTAATTCATTCGGTATTATTACGAATTGAATGGGATTAATGCTGTCGCTTCCTCCCAGGGTTTTTAATGGCTGACCCGCCTGCTCGATACCAAATTTCCAGGAAGTAACAGAATCGGTTGAAATAATGTATGGAACAAATTCAATTTGATTTGGTTCTGCTATAGTTTGGTTCTCGCTTTTCATGATAATCGGTTCGAGCAGTTTGCTGTTGGAACTTGACAACTCGATTCTTCTGTTTTCAGCATCACCGTCGGGTACTGTCGTTGCAGATGGTTTTTCCGGTAAGCCGATTGCCCTTATATTAATCCTTTCCGGATTAATTTTATAAGTATTAACTATATAATCTTTGGCAAATTCAGCTCTTCTTAATGCGAGCTGTGGAGTGTCTTTTTCTTTTTTATCGTCTATTGTACCGGTAATAGTAAGTTCTGCATCAGTTATTTCCTGCATTCTTTTGCCAACTATATCCAATGTTCTCAGATTGATTTTCATAGCATCCGGCTCCATGGTTTCCGCCTGGAACTCTCCCTTTGCAGTTCCGGATTCAAGTGTTTGTGTGCTGTCAGACGGTGCAGGTTGGTTCTCGTCGCAGAAAACATAAGGTAAAATAGGAAAAAGCTCTGTATATTGAACATCTTCGACCTTGATATTTTTTAAAGGATGCTTTGCTCCTTCTTTATCATAATAATTAATTTCTTTAAAACCGATTTGTAAATCATGGAATGTTTCCGATGGCTTTTCCTGTTTTTTTGTTAAGCCGAAAGTAAGAGATACCCCCGCTCTTAATTGAGGTATATCCCATGTTGTAAAATTTTGATTGCTTGAAACATGAGTAAACGGAATCCTGTAGGAAACCTCGGGTATAAGAAAAATATTATCCTTCAATTCAATAGTGTACCCTGCTCCAATAATTCCGGCAATTCTTACCGCAGGATTTGGAATATTTGCATTATTTGAAATTGATAATGATGCAGGTATTGGTGATGTCTGATTTTCTTTTTCTGTATATTTTGTAGAAATCGGTATTCCAAACTCAAGACCTGCAAGAAAATACAGGGGTTTTACAGGTAATAAATTATGAAATTGTAAAACAGGTGATATTTCTAGATAATGCAAATCTGCATGTAAGTCCTGAACAGTATTTGTATCAGGATTTCCAGTGAAAATAACATTTTCAGATAAATCACCGGACAAACCATTGTACCCCAATCTGCCTGATAATGTAAAAGTGTTGTTTAGAGGATAATTACCGATAACACCCGCTGAGAACCAAAAGCTTGTTTTATTTTCATTGAAATTTATCGTTCTCTGAGAATTTATCGGCAAATTAAATGACGGAGTGTGCATGTTGAAATTTAATCCGCCGTAAATTCCTATATTTACAGGCATCATATTGGTGCTGTCCTGTGCTTCCAGATATGAGCCCAAAATCACATATGTGAAAATTATGCAGATATAAAATAAATTTTTCATATTATCTTTATATTAATGAAACATTTTTTCTGATAAATTTTACAAATATATCAAATTTTAAAGGATAATTATTTATAATAAATCATTGCAAAAGTAATATAAAATAGAATTCTTTGTTAATAGTTAATATACTAAAATTAATAACTGATTTTTAAAATCCGGGGGATAATATGAAAAATTTTACAAAGCTTTTTATTAGCACAGCTCTTTGTCTGGCTTTCTTTTCTTATCATTCTTATTCGTTACAAATAGGTGTAAATATTGGTTTGTCAACACCAAATAATGAACTCAATAACATTTACAACAGTTCGAGTATCCAGAATGTCGGTAATTTCGTTAGGCAGGGCACAAAGCTCGGTTATCACGTCGGCATTCGCGGCAGATTAAATTTATCGGATAACCTCATGTTCGTTGGGGGTATAGCTTATCACAAATTCCCCCAAACATCAATCAGTATTTTTAATCCTTCATCTCCGAATGATACCATTACTCTATCAGTAACAGAAAATGTCATACCTATAACCGCCGGTGTCAATTATTATATCATCAAACAATTCATCGGATTATACGGTGTCGGGGAATTATCATACAATTATATCTCTAGCTCTGTTGATGCTCAGTACGGCAGTATCCCTGTTCAACTATCCAAAAGTCCGACTGATAGCAGAATCGGCTTCGGTATCGGTGCCGGTATGGATTTGGATGTCAAACTCGTTACACTTAATCTCGAAGCTAAATACAATATGATAAATCTAATCGGGCAGAAAGCAGGAGAGCAGTCGAAGGCTTTTGTTTCAGTAGCCCTTGGAGTGTTTTTCTAATCTTCATGTAGATGATTTCTACATTGAGATAGTATGAAACTTTAACTCATTTCATACGTAAGAAGCCGTAATGGCATATTGAATTATTGAATAAAGTAAAAATGAGGTTTGAAATGAAAATGATTACTTTATTGTTTTTGGCTTTTGCACTCGTATTGACTGCCTATTCACAGGACACCACAAAAACGAGCCATGAAGACGAAGCCCAGACTCTTATTGGAAGCGGACATATAACTAATGGCGGCTATGGCGGGCCTGAATTAATATTATCGCCGATACAGGGAGTCCTTGGAGTATTAGTCGGTGGAAGGGGAGGCTGGATTATTAATCATACCATATCTTTGGGCGGCGGCGGCTACGGATTGGTTACAAGCCATAAAATTGATAAATATTATACCACTTTCGATTCGGCAGCATATTTACGAATGGGCTACGGTGGCTTTATTATGGAGTATATTAATAGTTCGAACAGCCTTGTCCATTTTACTATCAATGCACTTATCGGTGCAGGTGGTGCTTCTTACACTAGGCCCTTCCAGGACCAGATGCAGTGGTCCGGCAGCAATTGGATTTATGAATCTTCCGCATTCTTTATTGTCGAACCTGCCCTTACCGTTGATTTGAACGTTACAAGCTTTTTTCGAATTTCCTTTGGAGCAA
>DAHXMP010000431.1 GCA_027371665.1 Bacteroidota bacterium
AATGACGGATTATCATTGTTTTTTACAGCAAGACAATTGCTTAAAACAAATAAATACGTTAAAATACCTACATTCATGGTAAAGGACACTTTTTTTACATATATTAATTTTACAGGTAAAGTTGAAAATGTTGAAATAGATGCAGTTAACTACCCTGTTCGAACAAAATATTTTAACGGTAAAGCAGACTGGACCGGAGTTTATGGTGTAACCGGTCAATTTGAGGGTTGGTTCAGTGACGACGATGCCAGGATACCTATACTCGCAAAAATGAAGGTGTATGTCGGCAATGCCGATATCAAGCTTATCAAATGGAAAAGAAAAGGCTGGCAGCCACCAAGAGGCAATTAATTGTAATATTTTAACAATCTGATGTACGATAAATCTAAATGGCACAATATTTGAGCTTTTCTCTTAAAAAGTTTAATTATTATAATGGATAGTTTGATGGCGGTAAAAAATGAATACACTATTATAGGTATTGACGGAGGCGGCACCCGGACAAGGGGTGTTTTACAGAGAGAAGGAAAAATAGCATCCCGGGCATTTGCCGGGACAACACGTGTCGGAACAGTTGGGGTTGGCGAATCTTGTGAAAGATTATTAAATGTCATTTCGGACCTTTGCGAACAGGTAGAAATAGACACTTCGGAACTTGATGCAATTGTAATTGGTCTTGCAGGTGTGTGGCTCGAAGAAGAAAAGAGACGTTCGACACAGTTATTGAAGACCCTGGCACGGGGTCAGCGTATTTTATTAAATGACCTTCTTGTCGTCAGTGACGCAGAGCTTGCATTGGAAGGGGCTTTCGGCGGCAGTGAAGGAATTGTTTTAATAGTTGGCACAGGCTCAATATCCGTCGGCAGGGTAGGCAAAGACAAGATTGTCAGGTGCGGAGGCTGGGGAATCGAAATTGATGACGAAGGAAGCGGTGCATGGATTGGCAGGGAAGGTTTAACAGCCGTAGTGCGTGCTATTGACGGAAGAGGTAAAGCTACTATGCTTACCGGGCAATTGGCAGAACTTTTCCCTACTATCAGTATAAAACAACCCAGAACAATTGTTAAAGCTTATTCGGAACGCTCTTTTGAATACCAGATGCTTACCCCAATGGTTATGCAATGTGCACAGAAAGGGGATGCTATCTGTGTTGATATAATACAACGTTCCGCAAAACATCTCATGGAATTGCTTACGGCATTAAAAAAGCATTATAAATCAAAAACGCTAAATGTTGCACTTATGGGTGGCATCATCGAAAATGACACTTTATTATCAAAGCTCCTCGATAAAGAAATAAAGAACAATAAATCATTCAAAAGAGTAAATCCGAAGGGTTCTGCTATTGACGGGGCAATTACACTCGGGAAAAAATTGATTAAGGAGATGGAATAATATATTGAAAGTGTATAAATTCTGTAAATTATTATCAACCGACCAAAATAAAAATCCCTTTTCCTTATGAAAGGGATTTTTTTATAAAATATTATTGTTTTTAAGCATGTATTATACCTAAAGTTATAAGTAAAACAGCACTTCTTACATTTTTTTTATAATTAGTATTATTCTTAATTTTGTTAATCTAACATTTATCGTATTATAAAAATATCAAAAAGTTAAGCTAAACAGGAGAAACAAATGAAAATCAGAAAAGAAGATGCCCTCGAATACCATAGTTCAGGTCGCAAGGGCAAAGTCGAAGTAGTGATTACAAAGCCTTGTATAACACAAAGGGATTTATCGTTAGCATATACTCCGGGTGTTGCCGAACCCTGCCGGGAAATTGAAAAAGATGTTAATAATGTATATGAATATACTGCAAAGGGGAACCTTGTGGCAGTTATTTCAAATGGGACTGCCGTTCTCGGTTTGGGAGACATTGGCCCTGAAGCAGGTAAACCTGTAATGGAAGGCAAAGGTGTTTTATTCAAGGCTTTCGCAGATATTGATGTTTTCGATATAGAACTTAACTCAAAAAATATCGAAGAGGTCATTCGTGTATGTGAAGTGTTGGAACCAACATTTGGAGGTATAAATTTAGAAGATATAAAGGGACCTGAATGCTTTTATATCGAGCAGGCTTTAAAGAAAAAACTGCAAATCCCGGTGTTCCATGACGACCAGCATGGAACAGCAATTATTAGTGGTGCCGCATTAATGAATGCTGTTGAACTTGCAGGTAAAAAGATGAATGAAGTAAAGGTTGTCTATAACGGTGCCGGAGCCTCCGGAATAGCGTGTTCGAAATTTCATATCAGCCTTGGCTTAAAAAAAGAAAACGTTATTTTATGCGACTCACAAGGGGTTATTTATAAAGGCAGAACCAAAGGCATGAATGAGTTTAAGGAAG
>DAHXMP010000433.1 GCA_027371665.1 Bacteroidota bacterium
AAGCTTTTTCAGCTATATGTACACATTTGGGATGTACTGTGCAATTTCGAAAAGATTTGGGAATAATATGGTGTGCTTGTCATAATGGTAAGTATGACACAAACGGCAAGAATATATCCGGTCCACCTCCAAGACCATTGGAAGAATATCGTGTAGTTGTTCAAAACAATGAAGTATCTATCTCTAAAATGACATGAAAATTAAGTGGAAAAACATATATGAATGGTTTGACAGCAGAGTTCAGTTAGACGACTTAGTGCATTTTATGGGGAAGAAATATGTACCTATTCACAGGCACTCTGTATGGTATTATTTTGGTGGTGTATCATTGTTTTTGTTTATTATCCAGGTTGTAACAGGTATCCTTCTTCTTTTATATTATAAAGGAGGAGAAGGCTTGGCTTTTGAAAGCATTCATTTTATAATGTCAAAAGTTGCATTCGGATGGTTAATTCGTTCAATACATAGCTGGACTGCAAATCTATTTATTCTTGCTGCAATGATACATATGTTTAGTGTATTCTTCGAAAAATCATATCGCAAACCCAGAGAAATTACGTGGTTGACAGGTATGCTTATGTTTTTTTTAGCAATGGCCTTTGGTTTTAGCGGATATTTATTGCCATGGAATGAACTTGCTTTTTTTGCAACAAAAGTTGGAACTGATATAGTTGGTGTTCTCCCGGTGATAGGGAAACCTATGATGTTGTTACTTAGAGGAGGTGAAGGAGTAACAGGTGCTACGTTATCGAGGTTTTTTGGATTTCATATAGCAGTGTTTCCCGGTATTTTTACGCTTTTACTCGGTATTCATTTGATTCTTGTTCAACGGCAGGGTATGAGTGAGCCTCTTGATGTAGAGAACAATTCAGTAAAAGAAATAAAAACAATGCCGTTTTTTCCGAATTTTATTCTTAGAGATTTACTTTTATGGTTAATTGTTTTAAATATAATTGCAATATTAGCTGTTTTTTTCCCATGGGAACTCGGTAAAAAAGCAGATGCATTTGCTTCGGCACCTGCAGGAATAAAACCAGAATGGTACTTTTTATTTATGTTCCAGACATTAAAATTTGTACCAAGTAAAATATTTCATATTGATGGAGAAGTTTTAGGTATCATGCTTTTTGGAATGGCTGGCATTACGTGGCTTCTGGTACCTTTTTGGGACAGAAAGAGTAAACTTGGTGAAAAAAGCCGTTTGATAAATATTATAGGCTTATTTGTAATTATTTATATAATTATTTTCACTATTATCGGGTGGATTACGTGAAATATTATTATTTAGCTATATGTGTGTGCATTTTAGGATTTATTTATCCAGATAAAGGAATGACAGCACCACCTGTTAATCAATGCCTGAATTGTCATTTGGAAAACGGTTTCAAAGAAGCAGTTTTATTCAAAAAGGATATTCATTATCAAGTCGGATTAACATGTGCCGGTTGCCATGGAGGTAATCCTAATACGGATGATATGGATAAAGCAATGAGCAAGAGTGCCGGTTTTATTGGTAAGCCCAAAGGAGATGTTATAACAAAAATTTGTTCATCCTGTCATTCTTCTCCTGAATTTATGAAAAAATACGATTCAAAGCTTCCAACAAACCAGGCATCACTGCTGAAAACAAGTGTTCATGGAAGGTTATCAATTTCAGGGAAAGAGAAACTTGTTCAATGCTCAACATGTCATAATGCTCATGGAATTGTTCCACCAAGTGATTTAAATTCACCTGTTAATCCAAGGAATGTAATAAATACATGTGGTTCCTGCCATAGTAATGCTAACTTTATGAAAGTATACAAACCTTCCATTCCGATTGACCAGGTAGAGAAGTATCGTACAAGCATTCATGGTATTCTTCATGCAAAGGGTGATTTAAAAGTGGCGGTATGCTTCAGCTGTCATGGCAGTCATGGGATACTTTCACCATCAGATGTAAGGTCAATGGTATATAAAACAAATCTTCCCTCGACATGTGCTCATTGTCACAGTAATTCTTCATATATGAAAAATTATAAGATACCTACTGACCAATTTAAAAATTATTCGATGAGTGTACACGGAAATGCACTTTTAGTTAAACACGATTTATCTGCTCCGGCCTGTAATGATTGCCATGGTAATCATGGAGCAACACCTCCCGGAGTTGAATCAATTTCACAGGTGTGCGGAACATGTCATGCTTTGAATGCGGAACTTTTTTCAACAAGTCCTCATAAAAAAGCCTTTGACAGCCTTAATTATCCAGAATGTGAAACCTGCCATAGCAATCATTTAATTATAACGGCAACGGATAAATTAATTGGGGTTGATAATAAAGCCGTTTGCAGCAGGTGTCACAGCCAGACAAATAATCCCAAGGGATATATCGCCGCAAAAACAATGAAAATGTTGATTGACAGCCTTGAAAATTATGAAAAGAACGACAATAAACTGATAAATGAAGCAGAACAGAAAGGCATGGAAGTCGGTGATGCTAAATATAAACTTCGAGACGTTCAGCAATCGAGGCTTGAAGCAAGAACAGCGGTGCATGCGTTTAATCTGAAAAAATTTGAAGTAGTCGTAAATAAAGGTTTAGCTGTAGCTTCCGATATACATAGTGAAGCCATGAATGCAATTAACGATTATTTTTTCCGTCGCTATGGATTAGGAATTGCTACATTGATAATTACGATTTTGGCAATATCCTTATATCGTTTTATCAGGCGGATTGAACGGAAGAATAAAAATAATGTTTAGATAAAGAATTTAATTAACAAAATTTCCATATTCAAAGGGAGAAAAAATATGAAAAAATTAACGTTAGCTGTTGTAATTTTAATGGCTCTGTTCATTTTACCGTATTCTTCTAATGCACAAAATAAGTACATTGGTGAAAAAGGTTGCGCTATGTGCCATAAAGCGGCTAAATTAGGAGACCAGCCAGGAGTTTGGGAAAAAACTCTGCATGCGAGTGCATATAAAACATTATTAACGGATAAAGCAAAAGAACTTGCAAAAGCTAAAGGAATTGATAATCCTGCAGAATCGAAAGAATGCCTTGAATGCCATACTTTGGGAAAAACAGTAGATGCAAGTCTTTTTGAAAGTAAATTTGATTTAAAAGATGGTGTGCAATGCGAAACTTGCCATGGACCGGGGTCAGCTTACAAAAGTATGAATATTATGAAAGATAAAGCCAAAGCCATTGCAAACGGTTTGACTGATTTTAAAGACCAGGCAACGATAGAAGCTTTTTGCAAAAATTGTCATAACGACAAGAGCCCGTCATTCAAGGGATTTAATTTTGCCGAAATGTGGCCGAAA
Organism: Bacteroidota bacterium; assembly: GCA_027371665.1. Classification (GTDB taxonomy): domain Bacteria; phylum Bacteroidota; class Ignavibacteria; order Kapaibacteriales; family UBA2268; genus DAHXMP01. The sequence goes on from DAHXMP010000433.1 coordinate 3,313, forward strand.
ATTCAACACATGATGCCGAAATAATATCTATATTTAAATATAAATATTATTATTTGAAAAGCCCGCCGATGATAGCGGGCTTTTTTTTATGAATTGGATTAATTAACTTGTTCATTTTCCTGTTTTATGTGAGCTACAGGTAAAGAAAATGCGAATGTCGAACCTTTACCCAGGGCACTTTTAACCCAGACCCTCCCATTGTGAGCCTCAACGAGTTTTCGTACTATCCATAATCCAAGTCCCGATGAGGGTTCATTGCCTGTCGGTTTGGCGCTTAATCTCGCACCTCTCTGGAAAGCTTTTTGAATATCTCCTTCTGATAAACCCAAGCCATTGTCACTAACTTCAATAATTAAACTGTTATCCTCCGATATATTAGACCTCAATCTAATCTCGCCTCCTGCATGTGAAAATTTTATGGCGTTAGAAACGAGATTGTCAATTATTTCCTCAACTTTCTGAAAATCAAGTTCAGCTTCTGGTAAATCCTGTTTTAAGTCGAGAAGAATATTAATGCTTTTATTTTTAGCAGATACAGTATTTCGCCTGCATACATCATTGATAACATCATTGATGTTCGTTGGCTCAATTGATAGAGTTATGGAAGTTGTTTCCAGGGATAGTATTCTTGAAACTTCCTGGGACAGAGAAACAATCTTGGTTGTTGTTTCGAAAATATCGGCAATAATTTCCTGTTGCTCGGTTGCCGACAAATCGTAAGACCTGAGAAGCTCAACGAGGCTTTTTATGAGTGCAACGGGGTTTTTAATATCATGAATAATCACTGCAAAAAGTTCATCCTTTTGTTTTTGGAGTTCCTCGAGCTCTTTTTTACCTTTTGAAAGTTTATCAACTTTTTCTTCGAGTTCTTTATTCTTTTTCTTCATTTCATAGCTCCTGTTCTGGAGTATGTCTATCTGTTTCCTCAAAGAATTTATCTCTTCTCGCAGTTGAGAATTTTCTTCGGTCATATCTTCGTAAGAAGGCTTTACCGTTTGTTTTTCGGGAGTATTCATAAGTTGTTCCTCAAAATATAATGTTGGACTTATTTCTTCATAATATTCATCAAACTTAGGTTCAATTTGCAATTTTTTTCTGAATTTTATAAGAATAAAAATTATAACAAAAAATATCGGCAAAATAATTGAGATAATTATTAAAAATGATTTATTTACAGCAATGGCTGTTTCTGAAAAATTCTTTTTTTGTTTAAGGCTTTTCACTTCATATATGAGTAATTTGATAACTTTATTTAGTGAATCCTCACGATTATTTACCCGGAACCAAATTGTTGCGGGATTTGTACTCCATCTTTGTGAGAAAGCAAAGATAGACAAATCGTATTTTCCTTCAGGTAAGCCATAATAAATAATAATACCTGAATTTGTTGACTGTGTGTTAATATCTTTCTCATTCTGCAGTTTAACATTAAAAAGAAAAGGCAATGATGTATCGTTTGATTCGCAATGATAGGTGAATGTTATCGAATCTTTTTGTGAAATTACTATATTCTTCCAGTCTGATTTTTTAATAGTATCTTTATCAATTATTATGTTGTCAGGCATCGTTATATATGTATTATTTTTCCTGCTCTCGCCGTTGAGCATAATCACACAAAGTAAAAAAAAGAGAAAAAGAATTATTATGTTTTCTTTCCCGAAATGCCACATCTTTAGTGTGTTTTTTAACATAAATTTACAATTTATACATACTATTATTAAGTTTCTTTCATCCTACTCGGTTTCAAAAGCTTTCATTCTTTTAATCTTCGCCTGATGCCTGATTTTTAATTTTTTACCTTCAATGAGTTTTTTCAATATTCTCATAACATCGAAAAAGTTTGAATAAGGATAATGTGGAATCCTTTTTTCATTGCACCATGCCGCAAGTTTCTTCTTAGCAAAAACTATGTCAGAATGTTCTGCCGCACAAAAATCCGAATAATCATCGCCTGCAAATACAATAATTGTCTCATCATCAACATACTCAAGCATTGCATTTCGCTTACAGGACGCACACAAACATTCGCAGGACTCGCTTGCATATTTATAATTCGGAACTATTGCACTTTTTCCATTAAAAATCATTTTATTGCAAAAGACTTTCATTTCTTCCAGCCCGAGTTTCCTTAATACAGGCTCAATATACACATCGAAACCATCAGAGAGAATTGCTACAGGAATACTATTATTATTACAAAACCTTACGAATTGTTCAAAATAAGGGTCAACCTCAATTTCTGAAGCAAAACTTTCTAATTTCTCTTTGTCAACATCATGCCTCAAAGAACTGCAAAGAATTTTCCAGTAATCACGAATGTTCAATCTCCCGTTTCTTAAATCCGTATGATAAGGCTCGAACTCCCCGAAATTTTTAAACAGTTCATCGCCTATGTCGAGTTTTGTTACTGTCCCGTCGAAATCGCAAAATACAGCGATTTCAAGTTTTTCAGGCACCTGTTTACTCTGTTTCACATTTAACTTTCTTATCTAATGGATTTTCGACATGAAAACTAAAAAATTGATAATATTCCCTTAAATAAAAGTTAATGACGTCTGAAAGGATTTAACAATGTAAGGTGTTGATGCATGAAATCATTCAAAAATTAAATAAATTTGTAAATATAAAAATCGGGAGATAATTGAGTGAACGAACTTGTTAAGAGAGTAATTGTAGCTTTTATAGGAATTCCGCTTGCTATCTTTATAATTTATATGGGCGGATGGATTTTTTTTGCGGCTGTTATATTGTTTTCTGCCTTTGCTTTGTGGGAATTCTACAGAATAGCAGAGAAAAAAAATTCTTTTCCGAATAAAATACCCGGAATCATAATGGGAGTTCTCATGATGATTCTTTTTTATTATAGGTCATTTTTGCATGATTTAATCTGGCTTCTAATAAGCAATGTTTTATTTGTAATGATTATTTTCTTTCTTGAATTAATAAGAAAAAAACCTAACGGATTGCTGAATATTTCAACCACCATTGGCGGAATTTTATATGTTATTTTTCCTTTCTCCTGTCTTATCGGAATAAGGGAATTTTATTCACTTGTGTCAAACTATCAGATAATAGGTGAAAGTATAGGTTTTGAGCCGAAAATGTATTATGAAGCTTTGTCAGGAAGTGCAGGCTGTGGATGGTTTGTTGTTAATGTTTTCATAACGGTCTGGATTGGCGATTCGGCGGCATATTTTATCGGAAAAAAATGGGGTAAGCATAAATTATTTCCCCGAATCAGTCCTAAAAAGACATGGGAGGGAGCAATTGCCGGTTTTGTTTTTTCTATTATTGCCCTGGTAGTTACTTCAAATTTTCTTACACCCCGGTTTCCCTTGAAGCATGCATTAATAATCGGGTCAATTATAGGAGTCATTGGTCAAATAGGAGACTTGGCGGAATCATTGCTCAAAAGGGATGCGGGAATTAAAGACAGTTCGGGCATCTTACCCGGACATGGTGGTGTGCTTGACCGATTTGACAGCATTTTGTTCGTCGCCCCGACAGTTTATATTTACCTGCTTCTTATTCCATATTTATTTTAAAAGATAAAAAAAGCCGTCCAACAAGGCGGCTTCTAATCTATGGCTGGCCCGCCAGGGCTCGAACCTGGACTTTTCTGATCCAGAGTCAGACGTGTTGCCAATTACACCACGGGCCAATTTCTATAATGTGGACCCGATGAGAGTCGAACTCACGGCCTCTAGAGTGCGATTCTAGCGCTCTCCCAACTGAGCTACGGGCCCTAACCGGACTACAAAATTATGAAAGGTTTTGCAGACAGAAAAATTTTATTTCTAATATTATTTTTAATTCTGGTGTTTTTGCTTTAATAAAATTTTTAGTAAGTTATTTTTTCATCATTGTATAAATTAAAATGATGGAAATTTATTAAAAAAATCTATAGTTATTAATGGAGATATTATGAAAGAATATATTTACAGAATTTGCTTTATAATAATAATTTCATTTTTCTTAATTATAAGCAAAGAAAATTTATTTGCTCTCGATTCAAAAGACTTTGTCGTTTTTTTAACGGCAGACGTTTCCAAGACACCTGCACCACATATAACTATTAATTGGGTTACAAACGGTTATGCAAAGCAATTTGATGTTTATAGGAAAATGAAGGGAGATGTTTATTGGGGTAATCCTTTAGCTACTTTGGATAGCAATGCAACATCATATACAGATAATAATGTTGAAGCTGGCACGAATTATGAATACCAGGTGCTGACCAAGTCTATTATGCCTGTAGGAGATACAACAATTACCTATGCGGCAACAGGTTATATTTATGCAGGAATAGAGGTTTTGCCTACTGATAATTTTGGAACTGTTCTTATTCTGTTTGATGAGAATTTAATTTATTATTTCCCGGATAAAATCAAAAGGCTCGAAGATGATATGGCTGAAGAGGGATGGAATGTCATTGCAAGGGGAGTACCAAGAAGCGATTCCACGGAAGTCAATGCTTCTGTAGTAAAAAATATAGTTATGCAAGAGTATCTGAGAAATAATGATTTAAACACTATATTTATTCTCGGCAGGGTACCTGTGCCATATTCAGGCGACCTCAATCCGGATGGACATCCCAATCATCTCGGAGCCTGGCCTGCCGATTTATATTATGGAGTAATGGATTCGACATATTGGACTGATAATAGCGTTAATACTGATAATAATCCCCCGGGATACACACCTGAAAGAACAGAAAATGTTAACAAACCGGGTGACGGCAAATTTGATGAGAGTCAGATAAGATATGGGGATGTTGTGATTGGAATCGGGAGAGTTGATTTTTATAATATGCCGTCATTTAAATCAACCGAACAGGAGCTTCTTTCGGCTTATCTCGACAAAGACCATGCATACAGGACAGGACAAATGCAGGTTGTTAACAGGGGACTTGTAGATATTAATTTTCAACCTTCACTGGGAAATTTTGAATTTACATTCGGAGAAAGCGGCTGGAGAAACTTTTCGCCTTTCTTTGGTTATGACAGCATCAAAAATGTTGATTGGTTTACAACTCTTAAGACAGATTCTTATCTTTGGGCTTATGGCTGCGGCGGGGGCTGGTACCAGGGTGCCGGTGGAATCGGGAACACGGGCCAGTTTGCATCTACGCCTGTAAACGCAGTATTTACTATGCTTTTCGGTTCTTATTTCGGTGACTGGGATTCACAGGATAATTTTTTGAGGGCAGGTCTTTGCAGCAGTCCTTCGATTCTTACATGCTGCTGGGCAGGCAGGCCCCAATGGTATCTTCACAGGATGGCTTTGGGCGAACCGATTTCATTTTCTACAATGCTTTCACAAAATAATTATACTACTTATATCCCGAATATAATTTATTCACAATATCCTTACGGAAGTGTTGCTACTTATGGAAACCTTATGGTCCATACTGCATTAATGGGTGACCCGACGCTGAGAATGTATATGGGTGAAGTGAAAGCTCCAACAAATTTAACAGTCATACAACCGGAAGGGGGGCCGGTTGAAATAAGCTGGCAGGCACCTGACCAGAATGCAAGCTATGTTTATAATGTTTTTGTATCCGACAGCTCTGATGGACCCTTTACCAAAATCAATACTGACCTTATTACCGGTACCAACTTCAACGACCCGAATTTGAAGCGTGAGGGCAATTTCTATTACATGGTTAGAGCGTATTTGTTAAAAAACACTCCAAGCGGCTCTTTCTATAATCCGGGCAGAAGTATTGTCTCTCAGCCTATAATGGTAACAGGTGTGAATGAAACGGCAACTCCGGGGTATTCAATGGCTGCTTCTCCAAACCCGGCATATAATAATGTGAATATTAGCATTTCACTCGGGAAAGCGTCTTTGATAACTCTCGATGTTTATGATATGAACGGCAGCAGAATCACTAATCTCTGTGCGAGAGAACTTGCTTCCGGCACTCATAGCATAGCGTGGAACCTGATGGATTCAGGAAACCGGAAAGTTGCACCGGGTGTGTATTTTGTGAAGCTAACGGGATATGGATTAACAGATGCTGTAAAAATCGTCGTGATGCCCTGATTTCAGTGAATAACGAAGTATGAGCAGTGAATAGTTGTGGCCGTTTTTTAATTGAAAAGTCCATGTTGTAAATTTACTGCGGAAAAAGGAATCCATGCGGCTTTATGCAATCATTTCTGAATTTATTTCAAAATCTATAAGTGTAATTGAACATAATAAGATTCATACCGTAATTGAGGGATATGCCATCGTTCTTTTTTGCCCGATGTAAATAGGGGATTAAATAGCCGGATGCACTGCCGATTAAGGCTCCGGTAATGACATCGGTCGGGAAATGCTCTCCCGATGCCACTCTCATAACCCCTATTCCTGTTGCAAATAATAATGAAGTTCCCCAGACATAAGGTGTGTATTTTGAATCGGGGAAATAATCTCCGTAAACTGTCGAGAGAAAAACAGCGGATGTAAATGCCGCACTCGTATGTCCTGAAAAAAACGACATTCTTGCGTCGGCTGACTCTTTATCCGACATTTGAACCGAAGGATTATAAACATAGGGCCTTATTCTTTTTGCCGTTCCTTTTGCAAGATAAGTCAGGAAACCCGAAATCATCATGGATTCTCCGTACATCACTCCGACAGTAAACCAGTCTTTTCTCATTTTTTCCGAAAATACAAATAATGCGGGCGATACGATTGCAGCACCCAATGCGACATTGCTGATATTTATAATATCTTTGGAATAGTTATTGGCAGCAAATCTATCGAATCCGTTTATGTCATTTTTGTTCAGATTATTGATTTCATCGGGTGTCAGAGGTTTCACCCTATTATCGGCAATGATTGAAACAACTCCAATTCCAATGCCGGACCCGATGATAATCCCATCTTTTGTCCAGTTCAATTTGTAAGGAGATTGAGCCTCAATTCTGAAAAAGGATAAAAGGGCTAACAGTGTTAATATGGCTGCTGAAGAAAAAGTTCTTGTTTTCAATTGCATAAAAGTTTATTATGATTCATCGAATTTAAAAAAATTTTTAACTTAAAAGTAAAAATACAATATATTTGAAGAAATTGACAATTATATTAAGCAAATATTATTTTTTATGCCCAGAATAACAGAGGAACAGGAACACCAGGCAGAAAAAGTTGCCTTTAAATATTCGAAGGCTGGTAAATCGAAACTTTTGAAACAAAGCGGCAGCCTACCCGAAAATCTCGAGCAGGGTATCGTAGTATTGTCAATCGGGAAAAATTATGTTGTCCGGTTGACCTGTGAAGGAATAGATACAGGGAAAAAGGTCGAATGTGTTACAGCCGGTAAAATCCTGTCGGCTAACATTAACGCCTCTATGGTAGCTGTCGGCGATAAAGTGGGTATTGTCCGTTCAAAGAAAAAAGGCGGGGAAGAATCAGGCAAAATTGTTTTCGTCGAAGAGCGTAGGAACTGCTTTTCGAGGAAGGCAGTCGGCATCGAAAACCGCGAACACATTATTGCGGCGAATATTGATAAAGTCCTCCTCTTTTTATCAACCATAGAACCGGAGTACAATCGCAGGTTTATTGACAGGCTTCTCATTTCGGCAGAATTAAATGTCGTTGAACCGATAATATGTATAAATAAAATTGACCTGTTCGATAGAGAAGAATTAAGAAATGATTTTTTGACTTATTCAAAACTCGGCATAAAGATTTTTTTTATTTCCGCAATTTACGGGACTGCCCTGGAAGAGATAAAATTATATCTGAAAGACTCACTGACATTGCTGGCAGGGCCATCAGGAACGGGCAAATCAACCTTGATTAATAAATTAATGGGAAAGGAAATTCAAAAAGTAACGGAAATAAGCGGAAAGTGGGGCAAAGGCAGGCATACAACGAGTGCCGCCAGAATGCTCGAACTTCCTTCAGGCGGAAAAATTATTGATACTCCCGGGTTGAGAGAATTTGCTTTGTGGGGAATAACGAAGCTGGACCTCCCATTATACTTTCACGATTTCGATGAATACAATAAGAACTGCAAGTATTTTCCCTGCTCGCATACTCACGAGCCGGGCTGTGCAGTCAAGAAAGCCTATGAAGATGAATTGCTCGAAGTGCAGCGATATGAAAGTTATCTGAATATTTACGGAACCCTGGATGAATGAATTTATTTGCTAATGAAACAAAGCATTGATAATTTTGTATTCCTGAAATCAGCCGAATCCGGAGAGGTGCGAGAGCGGTTGAATCGGGCGGTCTCGAAAACCGTTGACCTGCTTGCGGGTCCGTGGGTTCGAATCCCACCCTCTCCGCTAAATACAATTCATACATCATTATTTTTTTCAGTTTTTTATTTTTATGGAAGTAGGTAAAGCCCTTTACATAGATAAAAGAAAAGACTGGCGGCTATGGCTTGAGAAAAACTATGAAAAAGAAAAAGAAGTCTGGCTAATTTTCCCAAACAAATCAACGGGTAAGAAAAGGTTGGATTACAACGATGCCGTCGAAGAAGCTCTTTGTTTCGGTTGGATAGACAGTATTGTAAAAAAATATGACAAAGACTCATCTGCTCAGCGTTTTACTCCTCGCAATCCCGGGAGTAAATATTCTATTCCTAATAAAATGAGATTAATAAAACTTGTAAAGGAGGGCAGAATAATACCATCATTACTCTCAAACATAACAGACGTTATTAAAGATAAATATGTATTTCCAGGGGACATAATAAACGAAATAAAATCGAATAAAGAAGCATGGAAAAATTTTAAAAAATTCTCCCGGGCATACCGGGAAATTCGTATCGCATTCATTGACGGTGCAAGAATGCGCCCGGATGAGTACAGGAAACGCCTCAATTATTTTATTAGAATGACAAAGAAAAACAAACAATTCGGTTTCGGTGGAATTGAAAAATATTTTTAAAAATTAATTTAATGATTTTGTGAAGTATTATTGCTTGTGGTTTTTGATTTGAGTTTTTTTATTCTATATATTATGATTGCAAAAAACAGAATTGCAATTAA
>DAHXMP010000066.1 GCA_027371665.1 Bacteroidota bacterium
AAGAAATAAAATCATATTCTATGTAATGACTTTCAAGGTTGAATGAATCAACATCCAAACCCTTAGATTTTGCCGACTTCACTTTTTCTATATTAGGCTCGCATCCCTTTGCCTTGATTTTTCCATCCGAAAAAATATTCAAAGCTTTTATAAATTCACCATGTCCGCAGCCAATGTCAAGCCATGATATATCCGGGACATTCTTCAAAGATGTTCCGAAAATTTCATTCAGGATATTTAAAAATCTTGTAACCTGTACATCATTAAAATTTCCCGTTAAATCAAGTGTTTCATCTCCCTTGTGCAAGCCTGTAACGGAAGCCGAGGAAATATCTTCAATAGATGGCTTGGGATTTACATACAGCAAACCGCACCCTGAGCATTTCACAAGGCTATACCCGTTTTCACTGTCAAAAAACGTGTTTTGAAATGAACCGCAAAAATAGCAACTGACGCTTGCTGTTTTAATTATGTTCATAGGAAATTTCCCTGATTCACAAACCTGTTTCTGCAAATTATGATAATTTAAATAATTTGTTAAATGGTTTTTTAATAAACGCTATTGTTTTGATTGTACTTTTAACGATGTGATTATTCAGCAATAATTTTGTATATGATTTGAACAAGAGATGAGATTGCATCGGCAATTTCATGTATATATTAAATTCATCTACCGTGAAATCAAGTTTTTTTATGACAAATTCCCTGTCCTGCCTCAGCAATTCAGGTTCATAAATTTCTTTTTCAAGTTTAGCGAGTGCTTCTTCTCTTGTTAATTGTCCCGAATAAATCAGGCTCGAATAATGTGCCCTTCTCTTATCAATACCGAATTTATTCGGCAGAATATACCCCTGGTAAAATCTCGTAAAAACGGATTCATAGTGCTTCAAACCGTAATCATTCCAACCAAGCTCGCTTACAAGCTCTTTTTTTGCCTTGTCATAATTATAATCGAGGAAATTTAAAAGCTCAAATCTTTTAAGTGCGGGGAAGTCTCTCAAAAAAGTAAAAAAGCCGATTAATAGATAAGAATTAAATTTTCTTTTTTTTCCGTATTTTTTTTGGATTGATTTTATTAACCCGGCATCCAGTTTTGAACCGCTGACCCAGGCTTTTGGCATAGTTGATTCGCTTGCAAAATTAACTCCGCTTATGAAAGAACGAATATGATATTTTTTAGCCTGTTCATATATTGCGGCAAAAATCGCATGGTCTGTTAATATTTCTATGTCAATTATCGAAGCCTTGAAAAATGATTTCTGCAGCTCTTTGAACTCCTCCCAGTCAATCACATGAGTATATAAATCAATGCCGAGTTTTCTGACAGTCAATTCAATGTTTTTAACGGCTTGTTCCGAATCCCATCCGTTGTCGAGATGAACTGCAAGCGGCTTTAATCCAAATTGTTTTGCTTTCAATGCGGTATATGTACTGTCAACACCACCGCTTAAACCAATGATGCAATCATATTTTTTTTTAAGTCCTTCCTGCTTTATTTGTTCGATTTTTCGCTGTAATTCCAGTAATCGCTTTTCGGGGGAAAGGTTATAAGGATAGAGATTTTTGTAAAAATCATCATAATGTTGACAATGGGAGCAAATCCCCCTTACATCAAATTTTATATCCGGGTCTGTTGTGTCCATAACACAACGGGAACAAATCCGATATTTATTTCCATTATTCATTTAGCTTAAATATTCCTTCAGTTCTTGCTGTGTCGGATAATTAATTAAAACTGCTTTATGCACACCCTGGTAAACGAGCATGCTTCCGGCAGCCACAGCAGAAGCCCCGGCAACGGTAGCTTCTTTGAAATGCTTTAATTGTCCTGCTCCGCCAGATGCGATGACGGGAATTGAAACAACAGAAGAAATTTTCCTGATTAATTCAATGTCATAACCCGACATTGTGCCGTCCCTGTCAATCGAGTTCAGGAGCAATTCTCCGGCACCGAGTTCTTCCATTCTTTTAGAATGTAATTCGAGCTGTGAATTTATTTTCTCCTTACCTGATTGAGAGTATATATAATATTTGCCGAATAAATTTCTTTTAACGTCCATAGCCGCAACTATACTCTGGCTCCCGAATCTTTCAGAGGCTTCACGAATAAATTCGGGTTTTTCGACAGCATAACTATTAATAATTACTTTTTCAATACCGATTTTAAATAAGTTTTTTATATCATCAATGCTCCGAATACCACCGCCGTAGCCAATTGGCATAAAAGCCTCACTGACTATTTCACTGATTAAATTGAAATCAGGCTTCCGTTTTTCTATCGTTGCCGTAATATCCAAAAGAACAATTTCATCAACTTCTTTTTCATTGAAAATGCGTACAATATTTCGCGGGTCACCCAAATACTTAGGATTGGAGAATCTGACAGTCTTGACAAATCCTCCGTTTTTCAATAAAAGACAAGGTATAACTCTGGTTTTTAGCATTATATTAATAATTAATTGATAACGTTGCAAAATTAATTAAAATAGTATAAGGATTAAAAAGGAGCAAACAAGATTATAATTCTTTTCTTAACCTAGCAACGGGGATTTTTAGCTGTTCACGGTACTTCGCAACAGTCCGGCGTGCCACATTATAGCCTTTTGCCTTGAGTTCCTTTGCGATTTTATCATCGCTATACGGTTTGTTTTTCGCTTCTTTATCAATTATGTCCTTTAGGATTTGCTTAATGACTCGGGTTGAAACATCTTCTCCGTCTTCATTCGGCAGAGATTCACTGAAGAAAAACTTTAATTCGAAAATTCCAAATTCGGTTTGGACGTATTTGCCGTTCACTATGCGGCATACCGTTGAGATATCAAGACCGGTTACTTCAGCCACATTTTTATAGATTAGAGGTTTAAGAGAATTAGGACCATGTTCGAAGAAATCTTTTTGTAATCCCGCAATAGCAGTCATAACTTTCAGCATAGTGCTTTTTCTTTGCCTTATTGCCTGAATCAGGAATTTCGCATCTTCATATTTGTTTCTAATCCATTCCCTTGTTTCTTTGTTGAAGACCTTAAGCCGGGCTTCTTTCTTTAGTTTTTCATAAGTCTGGCTAAGTTTGAGAGCAGGGATCCTGCTGTCATTTATGTTTATCATTATTTCGCCGGTCGCTTCATCTCTTTCTATAATGAAGTCAGGAATAATCGTATTTATGGAAGACTGGGTATCCAGCCCTCCCGGTTTCGGATTAAGTTTCCTGATAAATTCAATAGCTTCTTTCAAATAACTTTCGGTAACTCCAAGCTGTTTCATAATAACCGGATAATGCTTCATCGTAAAAGGTTCGTAAGCATTTTCCAATATTTCAAGTGCAAGTTTCTGTGCCGCGTTCGGCTTAACGATTGAACGACACTGTGCTACAAGGCACTCCTGCACAGAACGTGAACCGAAACCCGGGGGTTCTAAATTTTGAATTAATATCAAAACCTTTTCTGCATGTTCAAGAGTAACAGAATTCAACATTAACAGTTCATCTGCTTCATTAACTTCATCTAAGACGTCGGTATCATATTCAGAAGAACCATTAACTTTTTTATGTTTTACAAGGGCAATTGCCTCGGGAGATACGGCAAATTCGCGTGCCGGATTTTGAATATTAGCCGCCAGGAATTTTTCTCTTTGCAGTTCTTCATATTTTATTTGTTCCTGGAGGTTTCTTTCGGATATTATTTCATTTGTTTCATAAACAATCTCAGCAAGGTCTCTTCTCAAATAGCCGTCGTTATCGACATTGCCGATTATTTGTTCACCTAAGATATATTCTTCTGTATTTATATCAAGCATCCTGAGTTGTTGTATCAATTCTTCGGTTAAAGAGATATTGTCTTTTATCTGAAAGTATTCATGGTCTTCATCATCAGAATCAGGCAATGGTTTTGTCCTTTTTGAATATAGAGAATCATCCTGCCATAAAAGCCTGTAAAATTCAAACGGGTCTCCTTTGTCATCAATCCGTTCGGGAGCAAGCTCGACATCGGACATGTCTTCGGTATATTCTGTCTCGAGGGCAGGTGAATCTTTTGTCGTATAGTCAGGGATATCTTCTCGTTCATATTCGTCGGGAGATTCTGCAATAATAATGTCTTCAAGACCTGATTCTTCGAGCATGGGATTTTGCTCGATTTCCTGCCTGACTGTCTGCTCAAGTTGAATTAAAGGCAACTGCAAAAGCTTTAAATATTGAATTTGCTGAGGAGTAAGAGTCTGTGTTAAAGAAGTTCGGAGGTCAAGAGATAGTTTCATGCACAGCTCCGAAAGAAAAAATGCTTTTTTTCTTTTCTTTTTGAGAAACAACATACAATTCAAGTGTCTTAAACCATTCTTCACCATATGCTCTGATTAAGGCATCCTGTAAAGAACTGGTCATTTTCACCTTTTCTTTTATTCCCTTCTTTTGGCCGGGTATACACTCAGTAATTTTTTGGTAATAAAGATATTTTCTTCCAGTATTCGATACCCTGATTGGAAACAAATGGCATGATATTGGTTTCCTGAAACTGCTTAGTCCTTTGTTGTATGCTTTTTCAATAGCACATAGGGCAACAGAGTTTTCGAAATACACAAATACACATTCTTTTTTGTCTATGCACATTGTCGAATAATCACCTGTATCACCTTCATAGAAACAGTACCTGTTTATGTAATCTATGGATTTTTCAGGAATAAAATTTTTTATTTCTTCATAATTATTTTGAATCTTTTCAATTTCATCGTCGAGAAGAGGTGCTCCATACTTACCCGGAAACGTACAGCACGCACCTTTGCATTTTTTCAAATCGCATGCAAAATGTGATTCTGTTATTTCCTCATCAAGCAGTATGTTGTCTATATTAATCATTAACGTTAAATTTTGTTTGTTTACCTATCTGTGCTAATATAACAATTATATCGATACCGACAAACAAAATCTTGAGTGAAAAAAATCATTTGGTAGACCATTGCCAATTTAAAAAAAATTTTTATTTTAAGGCATGTAAAAGGTCTACTTTATCTAAGCTTTGTTAAAATATGTTTGAAATTTTAGGAATATTATTCATGTCAATTGTCAGACTTAAATATTTGAAATTATTTATTTTTTTGTTTTGTTTATTTATT
>DAHXMP010000452.1 GCA_027371665.1 Bacteroidota bacterium
TTTCTTAAAGCTTTTGAAGATTGGTATAATGAGCAAACATTAGAATCAACTACTCCATTTTTTTACGAGAATATCGTAAAAACTTTTATCGCAAAACACGAAGAAGAAATTGAAGCTGTTTATTTCGATTTCAGGATGTATAAAAACTTACTTGAAAGTGACAACAAAGAGGATGACAATAAACTTGTATCTCTTTATAAAATATTAACACCTGTACATCTGCTTAAGGAACCATTTGCAAATGACAGTAATTCCTTAGACACCAAATTCTATTTCGAACTACTGCATATTATGGGCCTGGAAGAAGCAAAAGAGAAAAGCAAAAAAGTTATAAGACGCAAACAAGAAGGTAATAGGGAGCCAGCTTCTTTCCTGGAGAATGCAATAAATATAATTAAAGTCGAAAATCGGCTCAATAAATTAAAAAATCCCGAGAACTTTGGTAAAGATGAGGAAGAACAGCTTTTCAATGTCGCACTTGAACTTTGCATACACTGGATTAACAGGTGCCTGTTTTTGAAATTGGTCGAGGCACAAATTTTGAAGTATCACAGGGGAAATAATGAATATAAATTTCTCGATTATTCAAAGATTCCCGATTTCGATGAACTGAACAAGCTTTTCTTCCAGGTGCTTGCAGTGAGACAAATTGAGAGGATCCAGACTTTAAGAGAAAAATACGAACATGTCCCTTACCTAAACAGTTCCCTTTTTGAAATAAATCCTCTTGAAGATGAGGCTATAAGGATTAGCAGTCTCGATGATAACCTTAGAATCAAAACTTTAAACAATACTGTTCTTAAGGACAGTCAAGGTAGAAAATTAACTCAGGAACTTCATCCTCTCGATTATTTATTTAAATTTCTCGACTCTTACGATTTTACATCTGAGGGTTTGGATATAATTCAGGAAGAAAACAAAACATTAATTAATGCTTCTGTTTTGGGCTTGATTTTCGAAAAAATTAACGGGTATAGAGATGGTTCCTTCTTCACACCGGGCTTCATAACTATGTATATGAGCCATGAATCACTGCGTCTTGCCGTTCTTCGGAAATTTAAGGGGAAATACAATTGGGATATTGAAAATTTCGAGGATTTGAAAAATACAATTGTTGATAAAAGAAAAACAAAGGACATTAAAGAATATAATGAACTTGTCAATAGTATTAAAATATGCGACCCTGCTGTAGGTTCGGCTCATTTTCTTGTTTCTATTCTTAACGAAATAATAGCAATCAAATCAGAACTCGGCATACTTGCCGATAAAGAAGGCAGGATACTCTATGATTGTGAAGCTCATGTTGAAAACGATGAATTGATTATTACACATAACAACGGCTATGATATTTTTGAATATTTAATTAATGTGACAACAACAAATCAAGTCCCTGAAAAAATACAGAAAATTCAAAAGACTATTTTTCACGAGAAAGAGACAATAATTGAGAATTGCTTATTTGGTGTTGATATTAATTCAAACTCTGCAAATATTGCACGTCTTAGGCTTTGGATTGAATTATTAAAAAATGCTTATTATACTGAAGAAAGCAAATTCAAAGAACTCGAAACACTCCCAAATATAGATATTAATATTAAAGTTGGTAATTCATTAATTTCAAAATTCAATATATCCGGTAAACTTAATATTACAATTGCTGACAGAGTAGCCATCAGACAATACAAACAAGCCGTTAACGATTATAAAAAGTGTAATAATAAAAAACAAAAAGAATACCTGAAAGCTCAGATTATTAACTTTAAAAACATACTCAGCGGCGGGTTAGTCGAGAGAAGCAATAAATATTTTACCTACAAAAATTTGCTAAAAGAATTTATCAAGAAATTCAAACCGCCAAATATTAATCCGATGTTTGTGTCGGATGTTCACGAAGAGTACATCAGTGGAAATGAAAACAATGATAACGGCAAAGAGGAACTGGAAGCAAAATTATTAAAGCTCAAAGAAGAAATGGAACAGGAAGAGAATGAGAGGAAAATAATTTTCCGCAATGCACTTGAATGGCGTTTCGAGTTCCCTGAAGTTCTCGACGATGATGGCAATTTTACCGGCTTTGATTTGATTATTTCAAATCCTCCGTATGGATTAAAATTAACAAATAATTCAGAATATTTAAAAAATAATTATGAATCTTCTTATACAAGAAAAGTTGAGAGAGACGGAAACATAATTACGCTTAAAGGTTCAACAGACACTTTCTCACTTTTTATTGATAGAAGTTTAAGTTTGTTAAAAAGCCATTCAAATTTTGCATTCATTGTTCCGCTGGCTTTTACTTCAAGTGAATCCATGTCTGCCCTTCACAATATGATTTTTAATGTATGTGAACTTATAAAAGTATCATCTTATTCAAATAGACCAACAAAGATATTTGATAATGCTGACCAGAGAGTTTCTGTTATAATAGCTAAAAAAACAGATACAAATATTAAATTTCTTTATACAACATCTGTTATTAAACGATATTCGGAAACACCAATTAAAGATGTAATGAACAATCTTACATACGTTAATAGCCTTGAGTTCGTTCAATATGGCCGTATACCAAAAGTTGGTACTGATATCGAAATATCTATATTAAGCAAAATTTTTAAATGCAAAACGAAACTATTTAATTTGATATTAGAAAAAAAAGGTAAAAATTTGTATTATAGAAGTTCTGGTGGCAGATATTACAATATAATAACAAATTTTTCAACCGGTTCTACAAAAGAAAAATATTTAAAAATTAAGAAAGAATATCGAGATTTATTATGTGCAATTTTGAGCTCAAACTTATATTATTGGTTTTATCATATTTATTCAAACAATTTGGATTTAAAAACATATGAACTTGAAATATTTCCTATTCCAATAGAAAATTTTTCTTCTGAACAAATTAATGAGATTGAGAAACTTTATGATGAATATATCCAAGATTTACATAAAAATTCAAAGATTAAACGGGTAAAATATGAACATGTTTCTGAATACAGGGAATACTATGCCCGTTATTCAAAACATATCATTGATAAAATTGATTTAGCAATAAAAGATGCATATGGGCTAACCGATGAAGAAATAAATTTTATTATCAACTATGATATAAAATTCAGAACTGATAATGACGATGATTTCGAATAGAATTAATACCAATTCGCTTACACAAATAAAAATATAACCTTAGAAGTTCCCCTCTATAAGAGGGGATAAAGGGGTGTGTAATTCTCCCATTGAAACCATTTCGGTATAAATCTTCTTTTCTTGAAATTATTTTCTTTACTGCTATGAAAAATTCAATAAATATTTCTATTTCAGCTTATCGCCGTATTCTTTGTACATGTAATCAACGACTGCCTGAGCCTCGTCCGGCGTGAGTCCCTGGTCAGGCATTGCAGGATAAGCCGGGTCAACTTTCACGGGATTAAGTATAAATTTTACCATACCTTCTTTGTTATTAAGATATTTGAGCATTACCAATTTATGAGGAGGCCCCACCAGCTTTTGGTCAAACCTGTGGCAAGCCATACATTTTGTCTTATAGATTTCGCCGCCGTCAATCTTCGGTTTGGCTTTCCCTTCCCTTTCCCGGACAGTTTCCTCAAATTTATTATAATCTGAAGTAAGCTGTAAAGTCTGCTCTCCTGAGGACAATGCAAAAGCAGACTGTTCTTTCAGGATTAAAAATGCGAATGAAATTATGATTAGGTAGAGTGAAAATGAAAAATATATTGAACCGAGCTTTTTCCACCTGATTGCCGCATATGTCATGTGCAGCATTATCAGCAGGCTGAATAAAGATAATCCGCCATATATAAATTCGCCTGTTCTCATGGTTTCTTCAGGTATAGTAAGAAAATCAATAACAAGAAGCAGGGGCTGTATGAAGCCAAATATGAGGGCAAGCCATTCGTTAATATTTCTCGAATAAACCATGTCTTCCGTGATTTCACTTTCTTCAGGCTTGTCCCAATAAAAATATTTAACGATATATGCAAGGGCTGATATTACGATTGATATCGTAACGAATTGTACTATATGCAGAATTGTCTGTATATTCAACATGAGTTCAGTTAAATACAATCCCTCGCTCCATTTTGGAAAATCGGCTGACATCGTCACGTCAGCGGTAAATAACCTTGCAGAAACCATAAGTAAAATAAAACCTGCTATACCATAAAGCCAGTTCGAAAATCCACCGGCTTTTTGGTATGTGGTTTCCCCGTTGCTTTTTTCAATAATAGTATGTTTAAATAAATACAGTAAAATGACAGCAGGGATAAACAGAATAAATGAAATAAAGAAATAAAAAATAATATCCGATTCGGCTTTCTGTATTATCTGTAAATAAATCAGAATGATGCTGAAGAAAGGAACTAAGCCTAACCCGAATGCCGTCGTTTTGCTCGGGGTTATCAGGTCAATATAGTCTTTGGATATCTTCAGGTATTTGCCGTCCTTCTTTCTTACATAAATGAACTTATAAATCAGCGACAGGAGCGAGCTTGTAAGTAGAACGCCTAAGTAAACGGAATAAATGACAAGGGCTATCATTAAAAGATATTTCAGCAAAGCGAGTGTGCTTGCCGAGCTTGGTATGAACAATTTATCTAAAAATTCCATTTATCCCTCATTTACTAAATTTAAAACAGACTGTCTGCTATTAAAACGACGGCGACAGCAAGTACGTAAAAATTCACCTGCAGAAAAGCAGACCTAGCATCAATTCTCCGGTTGTACTGATTTAGCAGGTTCTTAGTTCTCCAAAGAAGCCACAATCCGGCAAAAATTAAAAGCATGCTTGTCCAGATATTATTCGATAAACCGAAAAGCGGTATCAGCATGCAACTGCTCACAAGAGCCGTAATCCATACGTAAGAAATTTTCGTTATCATTTCTGGGTCGAACAAATCGCTCAAAACCGGGAATCCCGCTCGCCTGTAATCTTCTTCATAAATGAGCAGAAGAAGCCAGAAATGCGGAATCTGCCAGATAAAGAAAAACATGCTCAATGCCCAAATCTGTGGATTGGCAAGCTGTCCGCCGCCTGAAACCCAGCCGATTACAGGAGGAATTGCACCTATTAACGCTCCCGGCACTACTGCAAGTGATGTCTTTTTCTTCAACGGCGTATAAACCAGGTTATACCATATTAAAGCAATTATACCCAAAATAAATGCTATCGTATTTTTGCTAAATAACAATAACAGTAAACCTGAAATAGTCAGGAACGATGCGATAATAAATCCCTCGAAAGGCTCTATACGTCCTATTGGAATAGGTCTGCGCTTTGTCCTGTTCATCATTGCATCTGGACGGTATTCCTGAAATTGGTTAAATGCCGACGAGCCGCATGACAGAATAAATACTCCAAGTACCGGAAGAATTATACCAAATGAAATTCTTCCGTTAGCAAGAATAAATCCGAGTGCAGCCGAAACAGAAACGAAAAAAGTAATTTTCACTTTTCCGAGTGCTATGAATATTTTCAGATATTCTGAAAAAGATAATTGATAATATTTATTAATTGTTTTCAACATGTTCAATTTTTAGCCAATAATTTTTTCACCGGATAGTACTCTTGAAATCTATTATTACTTTCGAGAGAATCCTTCGTTCCGAGCCATTTCATGAAATCATCGTTTGAAACCACATGCAGGTATGTGTGCATCAGTGAATGGTGAAAACCACAATACTGTGCACATACAATATCATAAGTGCCTAACTTCTGCGGAAGGACCACCATATAATTTTCCCTTCCTGCTACGACATCCTCCTTAATGCGAAATGCGGGTATATAAAATGAATGGTTCACGTCTAATGTTGTAAGTTCCAACTTAACAGGCTTTCCCGATGGCAGGTATAATTCCTTCGAATCCTTCCCGTTGTTGTATTCAAACTTCCATTCCCACATTCTGCCAACAACCTTGACTATCAATGCTCCCTTAGGTACAACCCTGGATTCGTGGAAAATCGCATATCCGAAATAAAACATAAAGAGAACAAGTACAGTAGGAATAGCAATCCAAAAAACCTCGAGTTTGGTGTTCCCGCTAATCTGTGATGCTACGGGATTTCTTTTTTTATTATACCTGATAACAAAATATATCATAGCCACAGTTACTATTAGCAAAAGTATGACAGATGAAATAACGATGAATAACATCACTTCATCAACTTGTTGAGCATAATTTGTTGCGTCGTTAAACATTAAACCTTACCTCATCTGAAAAATACATCGAATGAAGTTAAAACAAAAACCGCGAGTAAAGTCATAAATGCTAACCCGAGGAAAACTTTGAATATTTTATCTTCAAATTTTATGTGCATAAAAATATTAATGACGAATCCAGATTTTATTGCGGCAATCAGGAGAGCGATTATCAACGTAAAATCCCCCAGGTTAAAACCGGATGCGGTTACCGTTGCTATGGTCAATCCGACGAGAATCAGCCAAATCAGGACATATGTGCCGTAGCCGGTTTTATGTATGTCGTTTTTTGCTTTTTCCATTATTGCACCTTTACCGCATCAGATAAAACAAAGGGAACAGAAATATCCATATCAGGTCAACCAAATGCCAGTATAAACCCGAATTTTCGAGCCTGATATAATTATCGGGATTAACTTTGTTCCTTATAATAAATACCAGCATAAAAGTCAGCAACGTCAATCCTGCAATAACATGTAGTGCATGAAGCCCGGTCATCGCATAATACATACCGAAGAAAATGTATTCGCCTTTGGGCCTGTTCAATAATGTTTCAGACCCGGGATACAATCCATGGTGAAATTTAGCCGACCATTCAAAAAATTTATTTATGAGAAAAAATATGCCCAAAGCCTGCGTTGACACAAGCAAAAAAATTGATAAGCCCTTTCTTGCTCTTTGCATCGCTGCTATTGATAAAGCCATTGTTAAACTGCTCGTTATGAGAATCAATGTATTGAACGTCCCGATTTTCATGTTAAGCTCGAGTGCAGCATCATGGAAATTCCCGGTATATTTCACGCGGTATGCCATATATAGAAGGAACAAGCCACCGAACAACAGGACTTCAGTCAGCAGGAAAAGCCACATACCGATTTTTGAACTCATGTCGTCACGATGAACATGCTCTTCATGTTCCGATTGAACAGAACCCGGATTGTTGCCTGATAAATAATCGCTCACTTCTCCTCCTCCCCGCCATAATAATAAGGACCATGCGTTATAACGGGTATTTCTTCAAAATTATACACAGGCGGAGGTGAAGGTACAGTCCATTCGAGCGTTTTTCCGCCCCAGGGATTCATTGGTGCTTTCGGGCCCTTCCTTAATCCGTTGATTAAATTTACGAGCATTATAATTATTCCTGTAACCAATATCCATGAACCGACAGTCGAAATAACATGCAGTGTCTGGTATTTCGGTAGATAATCCCAATACCTGCGGGGCATTCCCTCATAACCGAGAATGAACATCGTAAAATACAACATATTGAATCCCACAAATATTACCGGGATAGTCCACTTTGCAATTTTTTCATTATACATTTTACCGAACATTTTCGGGAACCAGTAATGGAGAGCCCCAAAAAATATCATCACCGTTCCCCCGAACATAACATAATGAAAATGAGCCACGACGAAATATGTATCGTGTAAATGTGCATTCGTTGCAAGCGAACCTAATACAAGTCCCGTCAATCCTCCTATTGAGAAAAGAAAAACAAATAACATTACAAAAAGCAAAGGCACGCCGGGAGTTATTGACCCTTTATAAAGGGTCGCTACCCAATTGAAGACTTTCACCCCGCTCGGTATAGCAACGAGAAATGTCAGCAGTGAAAATATAAATCTCGATGTCTCGCTTATACCGGAAGTAAACATATGATGAGCCCATACAAAATAGCCGATGAATGCAATCGCAAGGCTCGAATAAGCAATTGCTTTATATCCGAAAATCGTCCTTTTTGCAAATGTCGGGATTATCTCCGATACAGCTCCCATCGCCGGTAAAATCATAATATACACGGCTGGATGAGAGTAAATCCAGAACAAATGCTGGAACAAAAGCGGGTCTCCGCCCAGTGCCGGGTCGAATATCCCCATCTGAAATAATCTCTCTATAATAACCAGAATTATCGTTATTCCTATAATCGGCGTCGCAATGATTTGAATCCATGCAGTTGCATACAACGACCAGACAAATAGAGGCATTTTAAAGAATCCCATTCCCGGTGCTCTCATTCTGTGTATGGTAGTAACGAAATTTATTCCCGTTATTATCGAGGAAAAACCGAGGATAAATGCAGCAAGCAACGGTAGTATAACGTCGGTTCCTGTCCTTATACTATATGGTATATAAAATGTCCACCCGGTATCAATAGGGCCTCCCCTGAGGAATAAAGACAGAATTGCAAAAATTCCACCGGTCATATAAAAGTACCATGAAAGAAGATTCAGCCTCGGGAAAGCTACATCCCTCGCACCGATTTGGAGCGGAAGCATGAAATTGCCGAATATCGCAGGCAAGCCGGGAATAATGAATAAAAATATCATTATTAATCCGTGCAATGTAAACATCGCATTATAAGTTTGCGCACTGACGATTGTTTTGCCCGGTGTAAGCATTTCTATTTTCATCAATACACCGAGCGTCATGCCGATAAGCATGAAAGTCATCATACTGCACATATACATCAGCCCGATTCTTTTATGGTCTGTTGTCAGCAGCCAGCTTAATATCCCTTTATGCTTTCCTTCCGCATGATAAAAGTCCACGTAGGATGCAGTATCAGCATTTTCCATTTATTCACCTTCTGTTTTCTTTTTTTTCTTTCCTTTAACCAATAATATAGAAACAAATACCACAACACCAAGCAAAAGTATTCCACCAAAAACCTTGGTGAAATTGAATACGTACTTCCTGCCGCCCGGGTCGAAGCGGTAGCAAAACTGGAGAACACGGCTGATTGTCGGTTGTGACATCCCATTTCCTGCTTCAATCATTGCCATCTTTATATCGAACGGTTCGAAATCGGTGCCGAGTATGTATCTTGTAATAATGCCTTTCGGGGAAATTGCAATTATTGCAGGCGGATGAATAAATCCGTCGCCCTCACACTGAAAATGAAAGCCGACGGAATTTGTCAACGCCATAATATTCACGCTGTCGCCAACCATAAAATACCACGAATCTGCGGGTATCTTCTTATGTAATTCCGTAAGGTACCTGTTCTTCCATTTTTCCGCAACTGCGGGAGTTTCATTCTGGTCGAAGCTTATAGTCAGCAGCCGGTATTGTCTGCCTGCATCGAGGTCAATCCGGTTGACGGCATCTGCCAGGTTGTCGAGAAGCGGTGTACACAAATTCTGGCAATGATAATATACAAGGGTAAGAAGTGTCGGCTTATTGATTATCTGTCCCAGTGTCATTGTATCGCCGGTTGAATTTGTGAATTTCAGAGCCAGCGGAACTGTTTTATTTAATTGTTCATCAACTCCAACCCGCGGCTTTGTTGTATTTGCAAAACATAATAAGACACTAAAAAACAATATCAATGGATAAAGAGCAAAATTATTTATTCGTTTCATATTATTTATCTCCTAAGAATTTTGAACAGAAAAAAGATTTTTAAGATAGTTAAATAAAAAAGTTAAATCATCCTTTGAAAGCAGCAGAACATCTGTTTTAAAGCCATTGTCCCTGTTGTCATTCAATAGATTCAGGAACTCCGAAATGTTTTTACTCCAATCATTGGTTTTACTTAACGTTACGATAGCTTTTTTCCTGTCATATGTTATCGAGTTAAACAGGACAGCACCGGGAGCGGATTTATCCCTGTTAATACTGTTTAAAATTGATACGGCTTTTTCTTCGCTTTGTTTGGATTCGTCTATTAGCTTGCTTTCGGCAAGGCTGATTGGAATTTGAGTAGCCGTTTTCTCGCCCTGTGAAAGATGATAGGTCTCATCCATTTGTTTGACTTCGTCAGGCGTTACAGGAGGCAATTCAGGAGCCAGAGTCCTTATATATTGAATAATAGCTATCCTGTCTGTAACGGGAATGAAATCATATCCTGTCATGGCAGATTTCGGAATGCCTCCCTGGAGTGATTTAAACATCATCGGGAAACTCCTCCCGTTTTTCCAGCCTTCCGCTGAATGATAATTCTGAGGTTTGGGACTCAATGCTGCTCCGGCAGGACCGTTCCCGTCACCCTTATCTCCGTGGCAGGCAACACAATTTGAGGTGTATAATTCTTTGCCTTTTTGTATATATTTTGCACCGGGTTTCGTTATTAATGTCAAATCAATTCCGGTAGTAACCGAACCTTTGACAGGCTGAACGTCCTTTTGATAAACGGTTGTGTCAGGCAGGACGGGAGGCATTTCATTCTGTGTTATGTTATTTATGTAATGAATATATACCAGGCCGATGATTACGAATACGGTAATGAAATAAGGATAAACCAATCCGAATAAACGAATCGGTGTCGTCAGTACGTTTTTGAAATTTATTTCGACTTCTATGTTTTTGTTTATCTTCATCTATTAATCACCACAGTTTCCAATCATCAATTAAAGGCGAAATTCAAGGCTTCTTTTCAGTTTCGGGTCTCCGACAGGGATTAAGTTTACTTTCCTTGACCTGGAATAAAATACGAGAATGATTAATCCTAAAACTAAAACCGGGAAAGCAATTTCATTCCAGCTAAAGGCAATCCCGTGCTTGCTGTAGTTTGGCATAACAATCCAATATAAATCGTACCAATGAGACAATAAAATCCATACAGCAGCTATTTTCAGCCGCTTAGGATTCATCTTCGACGGTTGTGTCAGAAGTAAAATATACGGAATAACGAACCTGGCAAATGCCATTCCGATTGTTAAATACATCCAGCTTCCCTGCGTGCGGTTAATGAACCAAAAAGTCTCTTCGGGAAGATTCGCATACCAAATCAGCATGTACTGGCTGAATGCTATATATGCCCAGAAATTCGTGAATGCAAACAATAATGCACCCAAACTGTAAAAATGGTCTTTCATTAAACCGGGTATCAGCAATCCTTTTTCATTCATCCTTACCGCTATCAATGTCAGTGCGGCAAGTGCAGCAAGCAGGCTCCCTGCAAAATAATAAACCGCAAAAATCGTAGAATACCACTTTGGTTCAATGCTCATCAGCCAGTCAATCCCGGCTATTGAAATTGAAAATCCGAATACAGGTATGAATATACCTGAAAAAACGATATTTATTTTAGTAAGTTTCTGGTCGCGGGTTATATCCTGCTTCTGTGAATTTCGTATGAATATAAAATAAAATAGCCACCATATCAGAAATATGACTGCAAACCTTATAAGGAAAAAGTGAACATTTAAATACGGGGCTTTGACTGCAAGCACTGCATCCTTTGCTACCGTTCCCGTGTGAGTCCATATAAAAACATTATGCAGGTTTAAGAGAAAAGGAATTGCAATTATCGGGGCAATAAAGACAACCGTACTCAGAAATTCGCTTATTCTCCTGAAAACGACGCTCCATACGGCACCTGCGATATATTCGAGTGCGACAAGGAAGAGGGAGCATACACCGATACTGACTACAAATGCAGTCAATATAAGGCTGTTGTATGCCGTTCTCACCGGGTCAGCCAAATAAGAAATAACTACGATAATCAATCCTATTGCCGATAGGATAAGACCCACATTCCTTACATATAGCGGCAAGTCTTTTTTCACGTAATCCAATTTGAACTCGCTTTCACTCATTTCAAATCTCCCTCCTTAGCATTCATGGCACGCTGCAAAGCTCTAATATAAAGAATTACAGCCCATCTTTCGTTAGGCTCTAATTGCTTTGCATAAGATGGCATGACATTCTGCCCTTCCGTGATAACATGAAATATTCTTCCGTCAGGCCAATTCCTGACTTTCTCCGAGTGAAGGCTCGGCGGGTTCGGAAATTGTCCCATCAGGCGCGAATTTCCTTTAGCAAGATAATCATGGCAGGGACTGCAATATGTATTGAATTTTTCCCTGCCGAGAGCTAATGTCTTCTCATCAGGCTGTAAAGGATTTATAAGTTCCTTCGCTGCCGAATCGGGCTCGTTGGCGAACATATACGGCATGGCACCTCTTGCTACGGCTCCTGCCGGAGGCGTTCTCATCATTCTCGTATCTTTGAAAAACGTTGTCTGCCCTTCGGGAGCGAAACGCTGCTGTTCTTCCATGAAATTAAACGGGTCCATAAATAAAAGTTTATTCAATGTAAAATATGTTACCCCTGAAATAATGACAGCGGTAACGATAAGAAACGCTATGAACTTCGGGCTGAATATCCTCGTACTGTCGGCTGTTTCATCTTCCTCAAAATATATCTCCCCGACATCTTGTGCATTCAGGCTTTTCAAAAAATCCTTTACTTTCCCCGCTTCGAAGAGCGGGTCTTCGGCTTCGATGCTTATCCCGAACTTATCGTTTGATACATTTCTCATGTAATTCGTATCTTGCAAAGGATGATTTATATTCGGAAGCCTGAAAAATAAAAACAACATAGTCAGAACCGTCCCAACCGAAGCTGTCAGTACGGTTACTTCAAAAGTAATCGGAATAAAAGCAGGCAGTGCAAAATAAGGCTTGCCCCCGATAATAATCGGGTAGTCCTTCGATATTGACCACCACATGAAGAATAGTGCGGCTGATGCTCCCATCAGCCCCAGGACTAAAGCGAAATAGCCGAGCTTTGAAGGCGGCAGTTTCATCTTAGTATCCAGGCCATGCACAGGGAAAGGAGTATTCACGTCGTATTTTTTATAGCCCGCCTTTACGACTGCTTCGACGGCGTGACCAATCTCGTCGGAACTGTCGAATAAACCCGTTATTGAAAATAATGTTTTTTCTTTCATTGTCTCTAATCTCCATGTACACCCGGCTGAGCTCCCGGTACAACCGATTTAACTTCGGCAATCGAAACTACCGGCAGTGCCTTCGTGAATAATAGTATCCATGTAAAGAAAAATCCGAAACTGCCGATTAAAATTCCGGCATCATACAAGGTCGGTTTGTAAAAGCCCCAGCTCGTTGGAAGAAAATCCCTCGAAAGCGAGGTTACGATTATAACGAATCTTTCGAACCACATCCCGACATTTACAAATACTGCTATAATAAACATTATCGGTATCGAACGCCTGATTTTTTTAAACCAGAACAACTGCGGGAATAATGCATTACATGATATCATTGTCAAGTACTCCCATGCGTAACCCCCAAATGCCC
>DAHXMP010000135.1 GCA_027371665.1 Bacteroidota bacterium
TTATATAAACAACTGTAAATATTCAATTTTTGAGAATCTTAAATAATAAATAAATTATTATCATCTCATTTTCTAAAGCTATGAAATACAGATAAATGCAAGAATTAAACTATTAATTATATTTCAATTTAGTTGCATATAAGCACACATGTTTTTCCTTCAGAAGACCATTGCTGGTCGGTAACTTTCCCGCTACCTGATACTTTTGTCCTGATTCCTGCATTTTGAAGAATGATTAATGCTCTACGAAGTGTAAAGCCTCTAACATCAGGTTTGATACCTTTTTTCAGGTAATTTCCCGTATATATTTCCAATGTCTTCCATTCATCTGTTCGGCTTCCGGGTGCTGGTTTCTGCGAAGAAATAATACCACTGCTGTCACCTGTAAGTTTATATTTTAATTTGAAATTCTGAAGAATGGGAATAGCATCTTTTACATATAAACCCCGAATGTCGGGAACATATACAGAATCATTCTTTGTGGTCCTTGTACCGTTTTTGTTTGATAATTTTTGTCCGGTCGGATTTGTCGCAATCCAGTCCATAATAATATTCCTGAAAATCGGTGCTGCAGTGGCTCCCCCATAATATGCACCCTGTGGGCTGTCAAGAAGTACAAGTAAAGCAATTTCGGGATTATCGGCGGGAAAAAAACCTATGAATGAGGACATATAATTCTGGGTGGAATAAGAACCGTTTACGAGTTTTTGTGATGTTCCCGTCTTGCCTGCAACCCTGTAGCCTTCAATTCTTGCCGCTTTACCCGTGCCTTTATCAACGACGCCGACAAGCATGTCGGTTAAAGTTTGTGCCGACTTTTCAGAAACAACTCTTCTTAATTGTTCGATTTTATATTTAAGTGTATCACCGTCATTGTTAATGATTGCTTTAACTATGTGCGGCTTGATAAACACACCTTTATCGGCAACCGTCGAATAAGCAGTGAGCATCTGAATGGGTGTAACGGCAATACCATAGCCGAAACTCATGAACCGTTTCGAGATTGGTGTGTATTCATCCGGTGTCCTTATTTTGCCCGCCGCCTCACCCGGAATTTCTATTCCGAGTTTACTCCCGAAACCATAGCTTTTTATATATTGATTGAAAATGCTGTCGGGTATTCCGTAACCTACCTGCGAAAATACCACGTTTGATGAGTATGCCAGGGCATCTGCAAAAGTAACTATACCTATTCCATGGTCATCCGTGATTCTGTATTTGCCGTAATCCAGTACTCCCCCATGGCCGTTAACGAGATTATCGGGAGTAATTAATCCTTTGTCAATAGCCGCAGATGCAGTTATCAGCTTGAAAGTCGAGCCGGGTTCATAAAGGTCTGTTAATGCCCTGCATCTCATGGTTCCCGACTGTGTATCCTTTAAATCGTTCGGGTCGTAACCGGGGAATGAAGCCATAGCCAGGATTTCTCCTGTTGAAGGCAAAATGGCGATAGCGGTAGCCCCTGACGCTTTAGTGCTTTCCATGCCTTTTTGCAGTTCGTATTCGAGGATTCTCTGAAGGTCAATATCTATCGTCAATATGACTGATTTGCCGTGCACGGCTTCTATAACCGGAAGGTTTGCCGTCGGATGAATATGCCCAGTTGCGTCCCTCTGCATAATCATATAACCGCTCTTGCCTCCGAGTATCGAGTCGAGGCTAAGCTCGATGCCCGTTAAGCCTTTATTGTCAATATCGGTACATCCAATGATTTGGGATGCTGAAGGAGAATAGAGATAATTCCTGAGAGGCTCTGTAAATTTTATGAATCCCCTCATTTTAATTGAATCAATTCCGGCAAGATTTCCCGGTACCAATCCCCTGGCAAGCCAGACGAAGCTTCCGTCGGCAGAATTAATTTTATTCAGGAGCTCTCTTGCAGGTATTCCTGTTTTTGATTCGAGTTCCATGCAAAGCTTTTCTTTTTCATCAAGTACAGTCGGGTCAGCCGCTAATGATATACCAGTTACTGTTGAAGCAAGCAATTTTCCGTTCCTGTCATAGATATTGCCCCTTTCAGCCCTTAGAGTAACTTTTGCCTGGTGCTGTCTTTTAGCTTGCTCTTTGTATTTCCCTGCATCGGCAATCTGAACTATAAAAAGACGGATGATTATTGCCAGGAATGCAATATTGAAAAAAAGAAAAATCAGCAGGAATTTCCATAATTTTCTTTTCGGTTCCTGTGGTATTTCTTCATTCGCTGTTTTTGTTTCACTTTTCATCAGATTTATTATGTATTGTAATTTATTTTTTTGAAATCATGACGACAAAGTGCAAATCTAATAAGTTTATGTTATAAAATAACAGCCTGTTCGATAATTTATATTATAACTGAAAAATTAATTTGTTCCAGTCATACTGAGCTTAATCGAAGTGTCTTCATTCTTACAGGGATGGTCGGGAATCAATTGTAAATGACAAACAACCGACCACTATTAGAGGCTATTTGCGTCCGGGCGTGAATAAATCTCCCTGTTAAAATAGTTTGATTGTAAATCTATATAAAATTTCAACACTGTTCTACATTTATTAATCAAACTCTCAAACGCTATTCCTAATTTCTCTTTCTTATCCAACTACCAATACTTACCTTTGAGCTTTTTCGATTTGCTTTGTTCGAGTGCTTTCCTGCCGACTGAACCGCCTATGCTCGAGTATGCCTGCTTTGCTCTCTCCCTATCGCCGAAAATATTAACCATTCCTTCAGCCCACAGGAGCAATTCATCTGGGATTTTCGTTTTGCTTTTTCCCTGTGCATAAATTTCTTTTGCAAGTTTTTCGTTATTAACTAACGATTTCATCCTCTTAACCAGGTTTGTCAGTTCATCGAGATTCTGACATTCATCCGAAGCTTTAAAGTATAGTTCGTCGGCAAATTTTTTGTCGCCTGCCTGTTCTGCCATCATTGCTATATAAACAAGGCCGAGATAATCCGGCTTAGTTTCTAGAGCTTTCTTAAGCAGTTCCATTGCCCATTGCTCGTCTTTAACGATTTCGAGAACGCTTTTCGCAACACCGCAGTAATCATATGCAGTCTTGATAGGTTTCCCGTCCAATGCTTTTTCAGCTTCCTTCAGATACCTCATCGCAAGCGATTTGCCAAGCTCTTTGTCAGGGATACATTCCCTTGCCAAACGGCATACGTCGTTCAATTCGTAAAAGAACTGCACCCTGGAAGCAACAAGCCTGTCGAGTATTTTCTCGCACCAGGCATAATCGTTAAGATATTTTGATATGGAAACGATTAGCTTTCTGTATTTGTCGACATTCAGAAATTCGCCGTCAATCAGCTTTTCGGCATTTCTGAGTATTTTCTGTGCATAGTATTTGTCATCGAGAACATTCATTATATCATCGACGAGTTTAAGATAATCCTTGAGCCTGACGGCATTATTCTCTCTTTTCTGGAATTCGTCGTATTTGTCCTGGTTTGCTTCTCTTTTCTTAAGCTTTTCATCTACCCTTGCAATCCACTGGGCATTATCCGCAAAATCCTTATTAACGGCTTCCACGACTGATTTCATCTCAGGAGTGCTTGTAACAAATTCTTCTGCTTTTGCAAGAACATCAGCGGCATAATTTTTATCATCGAGAACTGAAAATATCTTAGCGGTAACTTCCAAAAACTCCGGTGTGCCTGATGCAACCGATTCGGCTTTATTGATAACCTGCCGGAAAAAGTCTTTGTTCCCAACATTTTTGACGGCTTCAACCAGCAATGTAAGATAATCCTTAAACTTCCCGGTTTTTGAAAATGCTTTTTGATAAATACTTAAGGTTTTTTCTTCGTTCTGAGTGTTTTTCTTCACATCTGAAGCGAGTGCGAGCAGTTCGCCTGCATCCTCAATACTCGCTTCTGCCCTCGAATAAATGTCAGCGGCATAGTTCGTGTCCTTTATGTCGTCAATGACTGCCTGAGCCAGCATACATAAATCCTTAGCCGATGTCATCTTCGATTCAGCCTGCGTATAGTATTTCTTTGCAAGTTCGAGATTGCCGATGTCATTGGCAATGGTTTTTGCAAGTTCGAGAAGTTGTTCCTTCGATGTAACATTTTTCATTCCGTTGGCATAAGCCTCGGAAGCGGCATCCTTATCGGCAAAAATCGTCCAATAGCCTTTTGCAAGCTCGATTTGCTCTTCGCCCGTCATTGCATATTCTTTCGCCGAATCCATCAGTTCTTTGGCTTTTTCATTATCGCCCAAAGTCTTATAAAATTTGGCAAGCTGGAGAAATTCTTTTGTGAACTGGGCATCGCCCTCGACTTCTTCTATAATTTCTTTTGCCCACTCTTTATCGTCAAACACGGATAGAACGACACCTGCAAATTCAGTTGATTCTTCTATTCCGTCAATACTTGCCTGTGCTTTTTTCAGGAATGATTTTGCGGTTTCTTTGTCGTTCATTTCTTTTATTATGGTATCGGCAATTTTTTTATAATCTTCCGCCGTCTTGCACTGGCTCCCGACTTTGGCAAGCATTTGTTTCGACAATTCCTCATCGCCGAGGTCTTCGGAAGCAAACTTTGATATTGTCAGAAATTCGCTGACTTTTTTGGCAGAGCCTGAAGCACTTTCGAGCATTTCCTTAGCTTTGTCCTTGTCTCCTGAGTATTTTGCGATACTGTGTCCCAATTCTGCAAATTCCATTGCCTCGAAGCAATTGTCTTCGGCTTCCCCGTACATCTCATCTGCTTTTTCCTTGTTGCCGAGGCTGACACATACTTCGGCGACCTTTATGTAGTCAATAGGAAACTTGCAATCCTCTTCTGCGGTATCGAGGAGATGCTTTGCATAGTCTTTGTCAGCCGGCTCTTTAAGGGCTTCCATTGCAAGATTGCAGTAATCTTCGACACTTTTACATTGTGCTTCTTTTGACTCAAGTTCTGCTTTTAAAGCCATTTATTTCTCCTGAAATTTTATTTTTTTTGACACATAAATTCCCCCTTATCAAAGGGGGTTAGGGGGTTGTTTTAGCCTGTCATTCTGAGTGAAACGAAGAATCTAAGATATTACATTACAGATTTCCGGAGATTCTTCACTTCGTTCAGAAAGACATCCAACACCTTTCCCCTTATCAAAGGGGGTTAGGGGGTTGTCAACCCTTTTTATTCATTATATTACACAATCAAAACTGATTGATTCTTAACAAATATAATAAACACAAAATGAATAAGGGACTGTAAATTGATTTTTGTAATTAATGTGGTTTTTATTCGGACCATTCTTCTTTAGATATTCCGGCTTGTCTTAATATCCTTATTAAAAGGTCAACACCGATTTCTTTCCTGTGCGGATTTGGCAGGGTCAGCCTGATATTACCTTTTATCATATATTGATGTTTCCCCCAGGGAAAGGGGCCATCAAAGCCGAATTGTTTAATTTTCTTAACAAAATCTTTGTATGAGATTGGCTTCATTTTGTGGCTGTAACTGCTTCGGTAATATTAATATCTTTCAGCTTTGGCAGTTCGATGTTTTTATTAAGGCTGATTATTATCCAGCCTTCCAATGATTCTCTCAGGTTACGGCGGCATTCTTCCAGGGTTTTTCCAGTTGACCAGATACCTCTTAGTTGCGGGATTTCACCGTAAAACGGTTCCTCGTCCTCGATTATTTCATAATGAGCGAGGTTCATTGCTTCTTCAATGTATTCAACCAACATATTCAGCCTCAAATTAATAATGCTTTTTCTAAAACTAATAAAGAACTTTTTTATTTTAGAAGAACGAACAAAATCACATAACATAAGTACAAATATAAAATAAATGAAAATAGAATAGAAGCCCTGAATGAAATTTTATTTGTGTTGGCTTTTATTTGGATATAAAAATAATTTTCATATATTTCGTTTTTCGATAGGAAAGTATTAAAAAAATTCAGGATTTAACATGCAAAGACAATTCACATTACAATACTGGCTCGATGATGGCTGGTATGTAGGGAGACTATTGGAAGTACCCGGAGTTATAAGTCAGGCACAAACTCTGAAGGAATTGAAAGAAAATATAAGAGATGCATATCAATTGATGATGGAAGATGAATTAGACTATACTGTCTCAAACAGAAGATTTTTCAATTGCTGAGGTGATGTACTCTCGCTTATTTTCAGCAGTTCGATTCCGACAACTTTCCCGTCTTTATTGTAATCCAAAATAACCCCCTTTTCCACCTCCTCTGATTCAACGATTGATGATTCGTCGAGCCGGAAGTAGAGGGCATCGCTTTCCTTGTCAATTTTTAGTTTCATTGTTCTTTTATCCTCCTGTCAAAGAAAAAAGTAACTATCTTTTTAGGTTTAGTTTCCGGATTCACAACCACTCTCAAATAACGATTTCCAAATTCTAATAAGGTTTTAATATAATGAACTGTGATGGCATCACAATATTCTATTCTATCGGGGAAATTCAAAGTATCGAAAATCCATTTTTCAGGAATTTCTCTTTCTTCGAGCATATCGAAAGAATGAATTGTAATTCGAATTCATCCAAATTAATTATCCTTCAAATTGATTTAATTTGATTGTAAATTAACAAAATAAATTTTATATACTCAATTAAAATAATTTTGGTAAATTTAAGAAATTTAATATTATAAATAATCTATTTACCGCACAATCATGAATATAAACAATTCATTTAAGAATTTTTTAAATTCTTATGACATAGAATTTAAAGGAAAAAAATGGAGAGAACTCTCAAACCTATTCAAAACTATTTGGAATGAAAGAATATATAAAGGTATAGCAGAAAGAAGTGATTTTGATGATATAGTTAAAATCCTTGATGTAAATGCGAGAGGTAGTAAAAGGGGTAACGAAGCAGTTGCTTTTACTTTTATTCGATATGGTACCTGGTATAGAATGTTAAATGATGTAAATAAAGTTTCTAATCTAA
>DAHXMP010000087.1 GCA_027371665.1 Bacteroidota bacterium
ATAAAATATTTTTATTATATTGACATCATTGTTTATGATTTAGTTTTCTTTTATCATGTTAATGGATAAGAAAATGACAAATTCTGTAATAACAATAAGCCCGGATATTCAAAGCGGCAGCCCCGTTTTTGCTGGCACAAGAGTGCCTGTTAAGTCGTTTTTCGATTACATTTCATCCGGGGAGACGATTGATAAATATCTCGAGGATTATCCTTATATCCGCAAAGAACAGGTTTATTCTTTACTGTCATTACTTGGCAAGATATTATTGAAAAATATGGAAACAATTTTCCATGAAGATTTTGATTGATGAGAACCTCCCTGTAAAGTTGAAATCTGAACTTGCAGGTTATGATGCCCTGACTGTTCACGATATGACATGGGACAGTTTTAGTAATGGTGAACTTCTTAAATCGGCTGAAGAAGCGGGTTTCGATGTTTTGATAACTTCAGATAAGAATTTAAAATATCAGCAAAATCTTTCGAAATTGAGGATCAGTATTGTCGTTTTAGATTTGTTTCTTTTGAAATGGGAATATGTTGAAATCCTTGTTCCAAAAATTATCGAACAGCTCTCAAATATTGTACCCGCAGAAGTTTATCTCATTAAATAAATGATTACATTTTTCGGATTTTTCAACTAAGCCTTGATTTCTTTCCTAAAGGCGAGGGAGTTTTACATCACGAAAGAAAATTTTTCAATGAGTCAATTTTCAATCTGCTTAGTTCTGACATTCCGCATTCGATTCGGAATCCATTGTCGGGAAGCCGCATACATGCAATTTTAAAAACTGAGTACATTAAGAAAAAATTTTCAATTATAGTGGTTCATCTTATTAAAATTATTGATAATTGAGTATTTTTACAGGACAATATTGCATTATTAAGGTTATTTCGGAATCATCGGGAGAGATGACGTATTTTCTCCTGTTGTTCGTTTTAATTAGAAGTGCTGACCCTAATGTCGTTATATATACATGGATTTTTCCATATTGGAAAGACCAAAAAGAACCAAATGTTAACATCTCAGCAAATGGATTAATGCTGATTAACCATAGTCTTATAAGACTTGTTGTTTTAAAATGTTCGATATATTTAATTTCACTAATTTGACTGATTTCGATATTAATGTTTTTACCCTTTCTGAGTATTATTATGTTTTGCAAGTCAATGCTATATCCCCGTGGTTTATTTAATACACTATAGGCAATAATAAGGGCTATTAAAAAAATTATTAATAAAAAAGATAACATCTTTTCTAATAGTTAACTGTGGAAAACCGTGTCTTCGAGCCTTGTGATTCGCTTGTCGTGCTGTGAGACGATTTCAAATTTTTCTGCAAGCTGCATTACCGAGAGCCTCAGTTCGCCGATTGCAAGGTTTGTCTTTGCCTGCTGCTTCTCCATCTTTTCCATCCCGGACTCGAGTTTTTCAAGCCTGAGATTAGTGTTTTCAGAATGGCTTTCCAGATTTGCTAAACGTTTATTGGTTTGCTTTTGCTCTATTAGCATTTCCGACAACAGTTCGACTATTTTGTTTTCATCTTTCATTTGATTTCCTCAAATTTTTGTCTTAGAAACGAATTAATATAAGGAATAATTTTCGATTTCTAATATTCAATTGTAGAAGTCTTTCATTACTGTCATGGTATTCATCATTGTAAACTCGGGAGTAATCTCTTTTGCCAGCCCACTTTCTCCAAGTGAGAAAGGGGAAATGTGCCGGGAGTAACTTTTAGCTCAGGCATTCAAAGATGCCCTTCGACTGAGTTTATCCTAATTAAATCTGTGGGATAAGTAAATCAAAATAATTTTATTTAATCTCCCCTTTTAAATCACACCTGAAACCTCTCAAAAAATCTTCGATTTTCATCGGTTTCCTGTCCTGGGGCTGAATTTCGAGGATTGTAATTATGCCTTTTTCGCAGTAAACATGAAGCATGTCATTATCTATGAAGTAATTACCGGCTATTCCTTTTCCACAGGAAGAAAATTCTGTCCTTAAAACTTTATATCTTTTTCCTTCCCAATCAAACCAGGCGGCGGGAATTGGAGAAACGCCGTGAATGAAATTTCTCAGGTTTTCGGCATGTTGTTCCCAGTTTATTTTGCATTGCTCCCTGAATAATTTCGGAGCAGGAGTTGCCTGTGAATTGTCCTGGGAATAAGTTTTGAAATCCCTGCTGATTAAAAGCCTGCAGGTATCTATGGCTAATTTTGCAGCTTCGGGCATTAGCAAGTCATGCAGGTCTCCGGCCGTTGCTCCTTCGGGAATGTCAATTGAATTTTGGAGAATTATTTGTCCCGTATCAACTTTTTCATCGAGTAAAAACGAAGTAAGCCCGGTCGTTTTTTCTCCATTTATTATTGCCCAGTTGATAGGTGCGGCGCCCCTGTATTTTGGGAGCAGGCTTGCGTGAATGTTAAAAGTACCGAGTTTTGAAAGACTGAAAACCGAGGGTGGAAGGATTCTGAAAGCAATGACAACGATAATATCGGGTTCGTATTCGGCAAGCATTTTTACGAAATTTTCATCCATTAATTTTTCAGGTTGTAAAATAGGCAAGCCAAGTTCGACAGCTTTTTCCTTTATTGGTGATGGAGTCAGTTTCATGCCTCTTCCCTGTGGTTTATCGGGGACTGTAACTACACAGGAAATCCCAAATTCTTTGTTCAGTTCTGCCAAAGCAGGAACAGCAAATTCGGGTGTCCCCATAAAAATAATATTATATTTTTCTTTTTCGTTCATTGATGAATTTTCACCCGTTATGATTAATTCCCGTGCTTCCGAAGCCGCATTCACCCCGCCCGCTGCCGGGAAGCTCTTCGACAAGTTCCCAGTCAATTTTTTCATATTTTGATACTATAAGCTGAGCGATTCTGTCCCCTCTCTGAATGGTAAAAGGAACTTTCCCGAAATTGGCAAGAATGATTTTGATTTCTCCGCGATAGTCGCTGTCAATTGTTCCGGGTGAGTTCAGGGCAAACACACCATGCTTTATAGCTAATCCACTCCGGGAACGTACCTGACATTCGAAGCTTTGTTCCAATGAAATAGCAAGAGATGTAGGAATCAAAACGACGGCACCCGGAGCTATTTCTACAGGCTCTTCGACAGCGGCATATATATCCATTCCGGCAGAGCCTTCCGTTGCGTATTTCGGAAGCGGTAAATCTTCGAATCCTTTGTATAGTCTCGTTATTTTTATTTTCATAATATTTATAAGTATAATCAATTAAATTCCCCCTTATCAAAGGGGGATTAAGGGGGTTGTCCTTACAATTCCTACAGAGATCAGCAAAAACCTGTTCATAAATAGGTGGTTTGGCTAATAAATATTAGTATCTATAATCAAATTATGCTTAATTTTTAATAATCTTATTTTTTAATATTTGTCTTTCTAGTTTCTTTAATGGAATTTTTTGTTTGTTTTTATATAAAAAAGTATAATGATTTTTATTTTCTTTTTCAACTTTTACTAATTTATCAAACATATCTTTATTTAAATCATATAACTTTTTAAAATCTTTTTCCGTCTTATAAGCACCACACCAACATTCAGTTGATGTACCTAAAGAATGAAGTAGTGTTTTTGGAATACCATTACAGTTTATTAAAGAAATAACATCATCATTTGACCAATAAAATATAGGACTGACTGAAAGACATTTGAAACCAGGATGATACCAAATTGGAATATATTGTTTTCTAACAAATGATTCAGCTGCTCTTATTCCATCAAATACTACTTTGGGTTCTTTAACCGAACATAAAAATTCTTCAATAGGTTTTATTTTTAATTCTCTACAACACCATCTATAATTATAACTTGGTATGCCCCATTTTTTTACCAAAGTAAAATAATCCACTTTAGGTTTTACAACTTTTAATTGAATTTTTAAATATTTGCAAACCTTTCTTACGTAAGCAGTGTTTTCAGGTAAACCAGCGGTTGTATCAACATAAATTGCAGTTAATTCACTATTAACTTCCTTTGTAATATCATTTAAATATATAATTGTAGCAAGGCTATCCTTACCACCACTGAAAAGAACAAAAGGTTTTTTTTGCTTTAAAAGATTTTTGATGTCACTTTTTTTTATAAAATTGTTATTACGAATTTCTAATGATTGTTCTTCTGATAATTCACAAACGTTTTCAACCTTTCCTTTGTTCAAATGTAGAATATATAGTGGTTTTAATGAAGGTCCTTTTATCCATCTTGTGGTTAGAATGCCCTTTTCATTACAAATAGGACAAGTTATTTGAATACCTTTTAAAGAAATATTTTTTAGATTTTCTACAATTGGAGACCACCAGGTAATTTTTATTATATTATCCATTAATATCTTCAGCAGCTTTTATTAATTTTATACTTCTCCCTTTGAAATCTTTTATGTATACAGGCTCAAAAAGTGGTTCATTATCTTCTTGTAATATTCTACCACTAATAATGCCAAGACTTTGTTCTAAAAGACTATTTTCAATATCTAAAAGTTGAAGTTTACTTTGAACAATTTCAAAGTATCTAATAATATTAGAATACTTAAATAATTTATCTTGTATTTCACCAATACTAAAATATTTTCGGCTATCTTTATTTCCAATATCGTGCATTGCTCTGTATGAGTTTATACCAATAATTGCACTTTTTTCTGTTTTCAAAACATCCTGTTGCCATATTTTAATAGAATTATCAACCAAATTTTTAAAATTATCTAATGTATCTGATTCTTTTAATGAATATAATATTTGATGAAAAAGTCTTTGAAATTCTAAATGTCTCATAGTAAAAGCTAAATTTAAAGTTTCAATAACATTGATAAGGCAAGAAATTTCTATTGGAACAAATTTATATTCAGATTTAGGATTATTTTTTAGTGATCTAAATGTATCCATATTCAATTTTTGACAAATCAATAAAATAAAGACATCTTTAGAATGTATTTTATTATTACTGCAAAATTTTTCACAATGTTTTATTGATGTTGCAAATTCTCTTGCCCACTGATCAGAACTTGTATTCAAAGTAGTTTCAATTACTAAATAAAAATTATAACAAAAAGCTAGAATATCAGAAAAACCTCCAGGAGCTTTAGAAACAGGATCTATATTTCCATGCCAAATAACTCGATGAATTTTTGTTTTATCATCATTATTTTTTGTGTGAAATGGTAAATTTAATAGATGACTAAATATTTCAGCAATTTTTTTTTCAAAATAAGTTGATCTTTGTTTTTTAGGATAATTGTTTAGATATTTATAGATATTATTAATATCTTCTAAATCTTTTTGTAGAAATGTCATAAATGCACCTTGTATTATTCCTTCTATGAATTTCTTTTTAACCAATCTATAATAATTCTCTTAACTAATTCAGCAGGTTTAATTCTTAATGATTTTGAAAAATTCAAAATAGATTTATATAAATCATCTTCAAAATCCATCATAAAAATGTGTAATCCTTTAGGTTTTAAATCCAAAATTGTCTTTTTTGCTTCTGTTACAGAAGTATTTGAATTTTTAATAAGTCGTTTAATGTCTCTTACATCCTTTGATGAAGAATCTAATATAGCTTGAGCTGCTATTATTTGTTTTCTTGAATTTTTTAAAGAAAGTAATTCTTTTGCTATATCAACACTATCAAGTTTTCTTTTAGAAAATAATTCTTGGATTTCCTTTGGTAATTTTAAAATAGATAAAAATTGTCTAACCATCTCTTTCGAAAGACCAATTTTGATGGAAACTGATTTTATTGAACCGTATAGATTAACTAAATAATTAAAACTTTTTGCAATTGTTATAAGATCATTATCCCTCTTTTTTCTCCTAACATTAGAAAATATTATAGCTAATGAAGTATTTTCATCTAAATTTTTCATTTAAGAAAACCTCTTTTT
>DAHXMP010000200.1 GCA_027371665.1 Bacteroidota bacterium
TGTCTGCAAAATGATATTATCTTTTTTTGCTTCAGAAATTGCAACTTTAAATTTAGTATTTGGATCATCTTCTTCAAAATTGGAAAGTAAAATTAATGAAACCGATGAAAAAATAAAAAATGAAGCCATTGAGCATATAAGATCGAGTCAAAGGAGAGTTAATGAGAATATTACTAAGCCAATGCAAGTATTCCTACTAAATGAAAATAATGAAACAGATTTTGTGAAGGATTCTTATGGTGGCATGTATTCTTCTAAAATATATTTTAAAAATATAGCTATTGATTGTAAATCATCTTATGATTTAGCTAATAAACTAAAAAATAAAAAATGGTCAGAATTTGAACGAGCTATTGATTGAATTTTATGTAGCCACCTTTTATCATTATTCTAATAATTAATCAAAATACTTTAATTCAAATTTTATAGGGGCGTCGCTGAACCATAAAACTCATTTGCATATTTCAGTTCGTTTTCGTCAATGTCGAATCTTAAGAAAGCTAAGTCATAAACCATTTTGAGCAATTTTCTCAGGGTTCGGATTTTTGTGAATTTCAGCTTTAAGTCGCCGTGGTATTCTGAAAATTTTAAGGAGTAATAGCCATCCAGGCGGTATTTCCCCGGTTTTAATCCGGCTATTTTT
Source organism: Bacteroidota bacterium (assembly GCA_027371665.1). Taxonomy (GTDB): domain Bacteria; phylum Bacteroidota; class Ignavibacteria; order Kapaibacteriales; family UBA2268; genus DAHXMP01. The sequence continues at coordinate 644 of DAHXMP010000200.1, forward strand.
ACTTTCTCAAGAGCTTTGTATTTCATCAACTATTTGCTTAAGCTCAATTACCGGAATAATCTTAGTTGGCCCATATTTTAAGCACCAATTATTATTTGAATTATGTCTTCCATTTTCAACTTTCAAAATAATTTTGTAATGACAACAAATAAAATGTATATTACGACATAATATGTCATAATAATTTTAAATTTGGAACAAATTAAATCATTCAACAAAAAAAATTACTCATAATTCTCCAGTGCCGCTTTCAGCGTCTTTTTCACTTCATATTTCAGTTTGTCGGGCTCAAGGACTGTGATTCCATCTTCCCAGTGGCAGATGAATCCTATGAGGTCGCCCGTTACCGGCACATCGAGTTTGAGTATCATGTTCCCGTCTTTATCATGGCTGAGCTTTTGAGAAGGATGCCAGAATCGCTTTTCAAAGTATTTCACAAAATCCTTGTGAATCTTTAGCCTCACGGTCGTTACCTTGCCGTCTATCACACCGAATCTCTCACTCCTGAATTTCTCGTAATCGAACTCAGGAGACTTTCTCGATTGGTTAGTTGCTTCTTCGATTGATAGTATGTTATGAACCGCAAAATTGATGAACTTCTTTGCATTGAAGTTATAAGCCACCATATAGATTGTCCCGCTGTAAGTGTACAGTGAAGTCGGCAAAAGCTCGTATTCTCTTTCCTTGCCGTCGGACAATCTCACATATTTTATTTTCAGCCAGGTCTTTTCATGTATAAAATGCAGCAATTGGCTTATTATGCGGTATTTTTCACGGTAATTGTAATATCCGACATTCTGGTCCCAGTAAAGAGTTTCCTCTATTATTGCAGAGCCGGGAGCAAGGAATTCAATTTTTTCCGTAAGATTGTTTACTTCGTCTTCGATTTCGGTTCCCCTGAATGTTTTGAGATAGGCTTTGAGAAGATAGAATGAGAGCAGTTCTTCGGTTTTGATTATTACGGGAGGTGCAATAAGACTTTTTTCTTTGACCTGTCTCCAGTAGCTGTTCTGCCCGTGTCCGATATTTTCAATATAACCTTCATCGGATAGAATCTTTAAATCCCTCTGTGTGCTTCTTTTCGATAAATATTTATATTCAGCCGAAATTAAATCCAGAACTTCGTTTGTGGTTAGCTTGACGTTTTTTTGGAAAAGTTTTAAAATTGACAGCACTCTTCTTGCCTGCTCGAAACCGCTAACATCGGAAGTTTTCATAAAAATCCCCTGAAAATTTTTAAATGCCACATTATGTCGCAATTTAAAATATTTTTATGAACAAAACAATATCATTCTCTTTCCAATACTTCTAAAATCTTTGCCATAGCAAGCGTATCGAGCTTGCAGTATTCGAGCAAATTTGTACGTATTTTTGAAATTTTATCGGAATCAGTCTCTTCAAAAAGGCTTTCATAGGCATTGCTTGCCATGCCGCCTTCGTGAATTTCAAGTTCGGCATAGCTTAGTTCAGGCACAAGTGCGGGCAATATGGTTTTTATCGAATATGAACCTTTCATTTCGGGTGTATAATAAAACCTCGACTGAAATGGCTTCATCAGGTCCATGAGCCGGGAGATTCTCTCGTTTGTCTCATCCCGGTACTCGGGGAAATCATTTGCAATTTCTTTGAGCCTGGTTTTTTCAAAACTTTCGTTATATACCAGGATGTCTCCGGGGCCCTTCGTATTCTCAAGCAATGACTCGATTAATACGATTCTGGGGTCAACCTTATAATCAGCTTGTGCAAGATATTCATAATGCTTTAGTTCAGCACCTTTCGATTCAAGTTCGTGCAGAGAATACTGAAAAGTTAAGGACTGATAAGGCTTTGAATTGTCGTACAGCGGAATTGCAGGCATGAATGTTTCAAAATCGAGAAAAAACAGGGGATAATTTAAGCCTTCGACAAATTCTCTGATTTGTTCCCGGTTAATTATTCGTTTCCCTGTTAGTTCAGATTCAACCTGCATTTTCTGGTTTTCGTTTAGGGGGAAATCTGCGGGAATATCTTCAAATTTTATTATTCCATTATGATAAAGCTCAAATTTTTTTTCTTCTTTTAGTTTGGAAATATTGAATATCGAGTAATCAGGGATGTGCTTCCAGCAATAGCCGATGAAATTACATTCGTAAGGGTTTCTGCAATAAGGTCCAATGTCAATATCCGGGATGTTGTCGGATTTGATTACCGATTTTAATTCTTCAATTTTTTCTGAAATGTAATCCTGGAGAGGGAGAATTTTATCCATTACTGATTCAATTTTAAATAGCTGCTCTATGTCAAGCTCTCCATGCCTTACGTATTGTTTGTTGATATAGACGATGCAAAAATCTTTCAAATCATAGCCGGAGTTCTTTATGACATAATACTGCAAAGCCGCATCCAGTAAATATGTATCGGATATGCTTGTCGAACTCTTAACTTCATACACCTTCAACTGGCCGTTTTTTGATACCAGATTATCAATTATAGAAAGGACATCATTGTACTGAAAAGGTGCTTCGTACAAGATTATATCAGGTTCGATTAAACACTGCTTAACGAGTTCAACACCAATTGCAAAATCAAATTGATACTCATTCTTCAGGTTAATTCCACCCGGAAATAGCTTCTGTGCTAATTCGCCGACCTTTTGTCCCCGTGTGAATATAGCTTGCTGAGTTTCGGTTATTTTTGCCTTTAACTCGGGATGATGTTCATTAAGATAGAGAGCCTTACTGCATTGGCAACCAATTATGAATGTTGATTTCGACAGGATGTGTTTATTCATATTCTCACACTATTTGAATGAATATTTTATACAAATATAATATGAAATGTATCATGTTTTGTCGCTGTCATGAAGCGATAGAAATTAAATTTAATTCGTTTTGTCGTCTCTTTTAAAAATTAAGAGTCTTCCACCGTTGTACTCATCGCACTTCCTGAGAAATTCATTGTATTTTATTATCTCCACCTCATCGGGCTGCCAGGAATTTTGAATGTCCTCGAGGCTCATCGTTTCGATATAAAACAAGCGATAGCTCACCTCGAAATTGTTTTCTTTCGCAAGCTCGATGAACTTTTGGTAAGTGCCGCCGGCGATTTCCGAGAGTGAATCTGTCTTGTGATTGTAATAGAAAATATACGTTACTTTTTTCTCTGAGGGCAGTGTCTCATTAATTAAAACATTAGCATCATCCTCGTCTCCGAGTTTTACATCAATGTCCTTGCTGTCAGCCCTGGGTTCCCAATAATAATTTTCACAAGAGTACGAAATACATTCTCTTTTAAATTTCTCCATGCACTCTTCATTAAAATTTTCATTAATAAAATTCTTGATGAACAGCACGGCGATTACTATGTCCTTCACCGGGGGATATTCTGCAATGAGGTCAGGATTGATTTGCATGATTTGTCTCCATAATTATTATTTGATTTTTTATTTAAATATTCATTGTCATTTTATATTTTGAGAGCCGTTGCAACCGGTTAATTTTTTTCATGTATCAAATGTTTGATGTAACGCTTCATCAGGCAATTGTCCTTTTTATAAAATTCATTCAATTTTTCCTTTATTGCATTGTCAACCTTATCCGACAGATTAATTTTCATATCAAAGTTAGCCGAACTAATTTTCTTCAAATTGGACTGATAATCCCTTTGGCTCAGTTCACCGGCTTTAAACCTTCGTCTTATCTCCCTTCGTTCTGCATATAATTTTTCAGTTTCATCCTTAACCTTTTTTTCTTCAACTTTTAAATATTTTTGGATTTCGACGACCGAATCTGAGATTTGCAGTTCATACAATATTGCTTCTTTCCTCAGATTATAAAGTTTGATAATCATTTCATTGGCTGCCTGTAAGCCATATTCTGTCATTTTTCCGGTTTCGGGATTATAATATTTATGGTATGATAAACTAAAATACGGAATATGACGGCTGCCAATTGAGAAATCAAAAGCAGGCTGAATCAGTTTGAGAGAAAATTCGGCAATCGTCAGAAAAACCGTTCTTGCCGTAACGAACTCGTCATTGATTCTGACTGAAATTTCAACGTTCGGATGTTCGATATGATGACCCATCTTATATAATTACGAATTACAAATTACGAATTAGAGGTAATTAAAAGATAATACATCAGGTATTATCTCAAAAATTACCGTTTTAACTTTAAATCAATTAACAAATTCAAAATTAAAACGAATGATGACATAATATGTCATATTTAATTTTAAATTGAAAAATTAAATTTTGAAAACTGAGTTAAACTCAGATTGTTTTATTAAATTTTCTGATTTATGTATGCACTGGCAAAATTAGTAATAGATACCATATCCGAAAATGATGAGTCAAAGCTGGCTTTGATGAAGGAGTTTGGTATCAAACGTATACATGCGTCGAATACCGTCATCCAGGCACTTATACATGGAGATTTTGACGAAAACATTGTCAGAAGGCTCGCTAAAGTGATTCCTATTGACCGGAATAAATTTCTCGAGGCGGCAAACGAAACAGAGCAAAGAATCAGGCAGGAGGCGGAAGCCCTGCACCCTTTCTGCCCGCATTTATGGACATTGCATGATAGATGGCAGCCTTCGATGCCTATTGTCATTTTGGGTTTAATAGGCATCGAACATTTCCGTCTTGTCCTTCTTCCAAAAAATATAGTTGAATTGCCTTTTGATGAGCAAATAAGGATGATAAAGGAAATTATAGCCGAAAAATACCAAAAGGGTGGAGAAATGGTGTTCAGATATAATAAAATCTGTTATGGTACATTCGGAAAAATTACGGGGTATGTTTACAGCCATCACCGGGGGGAATTTATACTGCTTGACCAGGACGGCAATATCCTGAAAATGGAATATCATTACAATTACCCTAATGCTGCAGCAAGCATCAAACATAAAAATTTCAGGTTTTCAATTGAGTGAAATTATAATTAAAAAGCCCGGAGCATTAGATGCCATGCGTACTATGTCGGATTAAAAAGTTCAATGTTATAGAGGTTTATGACTTAGCTTTCTTAAGATTCGACATTGACGAAAACGAACTGAAATACACAAATGAGTTTTATGGAAGAGCATTGGTATTTTGAGTATTAAATGAAGATTATTTTCAATATTTTTTTTATTAGGAGTGTTATGCAAAAAGAAATTACAGTAAACCAAGTAAGTCTTTATAGGGAAATAGCTAAAAATTTAGTTAATCCTCTGGAAGTTATTAGAGAAGCAATAAGCAATTCCCATGATGCACAATCATCTGAAATATTAATAAAAATCTTTTTAAATGAGGATAATATTTTTTGTATTGAAATTGCAGATGATGGTACCGGTATGGATGAAAAAGCATTTGAAAGATTTTTCAATCTTGGCGATTCTCAAAAACTTGCAAATAATATTGGTCAAAAAGGCTTAGGAACAAAAACCTATTTTAGATGCGATAAAATAATCGTTGAATCACAGAGAAACGGAAATCGGTTTAAAGCAGAAATGTTAAATCCCTGGGATTCTCTAAATACCAATATTTTACCAACTTATAATTTCGATGAAATCCCTAATATCCCCAATAATGATGGTACTATAATCACAATTGTAGGTTATAAAATTGACCATCCTGAAAGATACTTTAATTATGAAACATTAAAAGACTATATACTTTGGTTTACTGCTGCCGGTTCATTTAAAACAAAATTTGCAGATAAAATTCAACTTCGACATTACATACAAAATATACAGATTTCACCTAAAATTTTCTTAGATGATAAAGTAAACAACATTAACGAAGAATTTGCCGGAGTTCATCAATTTTCAGAACCGAATGAAAATCCTTCATATGATGCAAGTAATGAAAAAAATCCCCGTTCAGACAATTATTGTAAGCATTTTGGCCCTTTCTTTAGAGAAACAACACTTGACGGTGATTATGTTTCTTTTCAATTATATGGAACAATATCAGGAATAAATAAAAGAAAAGAAATTTCACACTTTTACCAGGGTGAAACTCATAAATCAAGATTTGGCCTCTACCTATGTAAAGATTTTATCCCTATAGTTAATAAAAAAGAATTATTAAATGATTCAAATTATCAACACTATCATTTACTTTT
>DAHXMP010000218.1 GCA_027371665.1 Bacteroidota bacterium
TGATTTTGTTACGCTTGGCGGTGTCGTAAAGATTCATCAATTTTGCAGTGTCGGGAAATATTCAATGATTGGTGCCGATGTTAAACTGACGAAGGATGTGCCTCCTTATGCTCTTGTGGGAAGTACTCCTCCGAAGATTGAAGGTATTAATAAAATTGGTTTGAAAAGGCACGGTTTTTCTAATGAATTGGTAAAAGAAATTGAAAGTTTCTATAAAACGGTATTTTTTTCGGGATTGAATAATCATGACGGAATAAAAAAATATGTTGAAAACTGTGATATTAATCCCGAGATAAAAGAATGTATTGATTTTATCGAAAATTCACAGAGAGGCGTTTACAGATAATTATTTTAGATGATAGGTAAAGCTGGGGTGACTGTTAAAAAAATAATTTTTATTTTTAAAAAATATAATTATCTTTGTATTGTCATTTAAATAGATTTGTTAACAATTTGAAAATTTAATGCCCTTTGCTCCTACCTTAAAATAATTATAACTTAATATTTAGGGATATTTTATATTTTTGCTTTTACTCGGTTTTTTATAAATTAAATGCAAACGTGGATTCACGGTTGGAGTTCTTTTTTTTAAGAATTAGTCGGTTGAAATGTCTTAGAAGGTGAATTCAAATTTTTTTATGAAACCCCAAAAAAAAATGGAAAAAGAGTATTAATTATTTATGGATGAAAGATATTGAAAAGTGGTACTGCTTGGGTTTTTGTTTGACAAATTAAAGTATTTTGATGGAAACACTTGATCTTAAGGAACTTTCAAAGCTTCTTGCAGCACCAGAAGTATCCGCAATTCCAAGAAGAAACATATTCTTCAGGAGACTATCTGCCGGATTGATTTTGTTCGCTTCTGATATTTTGGTTTTATCGTTTGCGATGATAATATCAATCCTCTTTCGTGAAATTTTTTGGACAGGGGAGATTGATATATTCTATTACCTGGAAGTTGTTCCGGTAATCATTTTATTATTCCCTTTAGCTTTCTATTTTAGAGGTTTATATCCAGGTTTCGGTATTGATGTGATTGATGAGTTAAGAAATTTGACTTATAGTATCACAATCGTATTTGCTGTGATTGCAGCGATGAGTTTTTTCGTTAAGGGAGCCTGGGAATATTCAAGGCTCGTATTTCTATCATCGTGGATTATTTCACTGCCGCTTGTTCCAATTGGGAGGTCGCTTATAAGAAAAATATGTTCATCCAAGTCATGGTGGGGAATACCGGTTATTGTAATTGGTGCAGGTGAGGCAGGTGAAAAAATTATCAACTCGCTAAGCAAACATAAACATATAGGATTAAGACCTCATGTAGCTGTGGACGACGATGTAAACCGATGGGGATATATTAATGGCATTCCAGTTGTTGGTGGGTTAAAGACAATACCCGAATTAGCCAGGAAACTAAAAATTGACCACGCCATTATTGCTATGCCTAAAGTCAGAAGGGAAAGACAGAAAGAAATTATTGAGGAATACTCTAAATATTTTACTCATACTACTGTTATACCGGACTTGTTTGGTTTAACGAGTTTGTGGGTATCAACAAGAGACCTGGGCGGCATTTTGGGATTAGAAGTACAACAAAGACTTCTAAGAAGCAGTTCCATAATCAAAAAAAGAATTTTCGATATCCTGCTGTCTTTGGCTTTAAGCGTAATTGCTCTTCCACTATGTATAGTAATTTCTATAATGATTTGGCTGGATTCAAAGGGAAAAATTCTATTCAAGCAGATACGTATGGGAATCCAGGACAGCCGTTTTAATATCGTGAAATTCAGAACCATGCATGACGATGCCGAAACAAGGCTTTCTCACCTTCTGAAACAGGATATTGAATTGAAAGAAGAATATGAGGTCTACCATAAACTGAGAAATGACCCAAGACTGACCAGAGTCGGCAAATTCCTGAGAAAATTCAGCCTCGATGAGCTACCGCAGTTCATTAACGTTATCAGGGGGGAGATGAGCCTGATAGGACCCCGTGCTTACATGCCATGGGAAAAGTACAAAATGAACGGCCACGAGGAAATGATATTAAACGTAAAACCCGGTATAAGCGGATTGTGGCAGGTTACTGACAGGAACGCTTCGAGCTTTGAAGAGAGAAATAACATTGATGTATATTATATACGTAATTGGTCAATGTTCCTCGATTTATATATTTTAGCCAGAACGATTGCCGTAGTATTTTCAGGCAAAGGGGCATATTAATAATTAAAATCTCTAAGATTATAGAAATGACGGGACATTAATTTCCTTGTGAAAATTAAAAAATTATCTTCGTTCATTTCTATTATCTTTTTTTGAGTGGTATAACAAAAATATATGATGAAAAACACACGATTAATTATATCATCGAGCCTGTTCTTGTTCTTTTTGAGTTTGTCATACGGTAAGGGTTTTGAAAGTCTTTTGTTCAAGCCTCTGACTGCAAATGTATTTGAACCAAGAGTTGGTAGTTTGTTTGAAACAGAGGAAAAAAAACTAAGGCTTGATATAGGTACATCTGTTGACTTAATGGATTTTAAACAGGATGAAGGTAACGAATTCAGGCTGGGAACAGATTTTTTTACATTTACAAGATTAAGGTCAGAAGGAAATTTTAAATTTCCGGTTGAAACTTCAGATTATTTTTTTGGTATTAATGCAACAACAGTGGGTAAAGTTATAAATACAATGTACTATGCAAGGCTTAGAATAGCACATATATCATCCCACATAGTTGACGGATTAGCACACGATTCGGTTTTGAGTATAAAGCCATTTGTTTACAGCAGGGAGTTTATTGATTTAACCGGTGCGCTACAAACAGGAGATTTAAGGTTGTATGCAGGATTGACTTATGTGTTCTCAAAATTGCCGAAAAATACAAATTCAATTGTTCCTGAATTGGGATTTGACACCAGGTACATAATTAATAGATATTTGGATTTTGTAGGAGGCTACGACTTCAAACTTACAGGTTACGATAATAATTATTTTGGTGTGAATTCTGCACAAGCTGGTATTCTTTTTAAAACTTCAGATAACCTGGGATTAATGATAAATCTGAACATCTATGAAGGAAAGAGCATGCATGGCATGTTTTATAAGGATTACGATTCTTATGCTTCTATAGGATTTCAGGTGATTTTTTATTAAAATATTTTTAAAATTTAATTATTTTTAATATCTTGCCAAATTAAGAATATTATATGAGGTAATTTATGGCTTTCAGTTTAAACCGCGTTTCTTTAATCGGAAATCTTGGTGCAGACCCCGAGTTAAGGTCCACACCCCAGGGAACACAGGTATGTTCAATCAAAATTGCTACGACAGAAAGATATAAGGACAAAAACGGGGAATGGAAAGACAGCACCGAATGGCATAATATTGTGCTATGGGAAAGGCTTGCAGACACAGCATCCAAATACCTGAAAAAAGGTTCTAAAGTATAT
>DAHXMP010000220.1 GCA_027371665.1 Bacteroidota bacterium
CGACGGGATGAAAGTCGTCGTTACCGGAAGCCTGACACTTTATCCGCCTCGTGGCCAGTACCAGATTGAGATAATCTCTATTTCTCCTCTCGGTCAGGGAGACTTATATCTCGCTTACGAAGCCCTGAAAAAGAAACTCGAAGAAAAAGGTTATTTTGCTCCCGAAAGGAAAAAGCCTATTCCTGACAAAGCAATGAAAATAGGCGTCTCGACATCGCCTACCGGTGCGGCTGTCAGGGATATTATCAGCACCATCGAAAGGCGTTTCCCTCTTGCAACGGTTTATTTCAGGCCAACTCTGGTTCAGGGAGAAGGCTCGGCAGAGGATATTACGAGTGCCATTCTCGATTTTCAAAAAACGAATGTTGACGTAATAATAATCGGCAGGGGCGGAGGCTCCCTCGAAGATTTATGGTCATACAATACCGAATTGGTTGCCGATGCGATTTATAATTCATCAATTCCGATTATTTCTGCTGTCGGGCATGAAACGGATTTTACTATAGCGGACTTCGCCGCAGACATGCGTGCCGCTACTCCCACAGCAGCCGCCGAATTGGTTACACCCGTTACAATTTCGGATATTGAAGATATTATTGATTCATCTGAAGATTTTATGATGTCTGAAATTATCGAATCAATCCGCGATTATCGCGAGCGAATAAAAGAATTGAGTGCCCCGTCTGTTTTAAGGCGATTGAGTGAAAGAATCAAAATAAATATGCAGCTCATTGACGATTACGAGACGAGAACAGCCCAGGGAATGAAAAGATTATTTGTTAATATGAGCCAAAAAATACAATCGCTCGAAAGCCACTGCAAATCGCTTTATCCCTTATCTCCGCTCGATAAAGGATTTGCGATTCTCGAAAGCGAAGGGAAAATTATTACTAGAGATGAGACTCTCGGAAATTATATTATGGTGGACATCGTCAGGAGCAAAGAGAAAGCTTCGGCTACGATTAATAAAGTAATTCCGCTTGACAAAAAATTGAAATCAGAAATTTTGCTCAACAAATAAAAAGCAGAGCTATGGCACAAAAAAAAGGAAAAACGTTCGACGAACAGCTAAAACGGCTCGAGGAAATCGTTGATATCCTCGATGCCGGTAACACTACAATCGAAGAAATGCTTAAATACTTCGAGGAAGGAATGGAACTCGTTTCAGGGCTTCGTGATTACTTGAACAAAGCCGAACTTAAGGTGGTACAAATCACGAACAAAATGAAAAAAGAAGTAGAAGAAGAAAGCGATGAAGAAGAAACCGAAGATTAAAATATTCATGTTACATTGAGTACCTGGCTATCGGTAAAATGATTGTTAATCAAAAATATGACACAATAAAGTTTCCCCCTATGAAAAAGGGGGATAAAAGGGGGATTTTTTTCACATTATATACAATTAATAAATTGTCCCGTTTCAGCAATCAATGTGTCATTAACAGCGTAGTGGAAGACTGATTAGCACTTGGTTTTCATACTTCGACTTCGCTCAGTATGACAAAAACTTAATTGACTCTTTATAATAATTTGTTCATTGAAAATTCATATGAAATTGAAAATTTTAAATTTTAAAATTTGGAAATAAATTAACCGATTTGCTAAAAGTGAAATATTTAATAAGGACTAATGATGGGAACACACATTCCGACGAGAGAAGAATCATACGAACTGTTAAAAAAATATAATGAGACACAATCATTACTTAACCACGCACAAGCCGTAGAAGCCGTCATGCGTTATGCCGCAAAACTAAAAGGCGAAAACGTCGAAAAGTGGGGTGCTATAGGCCTTGTCCATGACCTCGATTATGAAAAATATCCCGAAATCCACTGCCAAATGACTAAACAAATTCTCGAAGAGTCCGGCTGGGAAGATGAATATATAAGGGCTGTCCTTTCTCATGGCTGGGGAACATGTACAGAAGTTGAGCCGCAAACTGAACTCGAAAAAACACTTTTTGCAATTGACGAACTGACCGGCTTGGTTACGGCATGTGCTTTGGTGCGTCCCTCCAAAAGCGTTATGGACCTCGAAGTCAAATCCGTGAAAAAGAAATGGAAAGAAAAATCTTTCGCCGCCGGTGCTAACCGCGAAATCATTCAGAAAGGTGCTGACATGCTCGGCATCACACTCGAAGAACTGATTGACATGACAATCAAAGGAATGAGGGAAGCCGCCACGCAAATAGGGCTGTAGAAAATAAAATTAAATTATTTCTTTATAAGATTTTCCAAATCGAGTTGGTCCTTAAGCCTTCCGACTGCTTTCTTGTTTTTTATGAGGTCTTCGAGTGATATGCAACTTATTTTTAAATTCTCATATTCGATAATTTTCTTCCGGGTAAAACATTTATCGAATTGGAGTTCATCCAAATCGTTTATTATATCAATCCTGTTAGGCGGAAAGCCAAGTTGAACAATTGTCCCTTTTTTTTCAAAATCCATTGCAGTCAATCCAAGTGATTCAAAACCGAAGTCTTTCAATACTTTGATTATCTTATCACGATTCTCTATTGTCAAACTTATCCATATATCCAAATCCCCGGTATATCGCGGATAACCGTAAAAGCCGACTACAAATCCCCCGACAAGAAGGTACTCAACTTTT
>DAHXMP010000225.1 GCA_027371665.1 Bacteroidota bacterium
AGCTGCTATCGGAGGAGTTGAAGCCGCCATAACGCATTCGAATATTTTGCAAGGCGTGTTAACCGGCGCTATTTCGGGAGTGATATTTGCGGGAGTTGGCGACATAATTGCGAATCCAGCGAATGCAGTGGAAGGGCTTACGGGGAGAGTGGGTTTACATGCAATGGGAGGTGCCGCCTCGGGCCTTGCAAGTAGTTTTGTCACTCATGGCAATGCCGGAATATCGTTCTTTACTGGTGCACTGTCTGGCGGGATGGGAGAATATGTGGGAGGCGGCCTAGCAGGGCGGTCCTTTGCAGGAGGCGTGGTAGGAGGCGTTGGTGCCGAAATGGCTGGCGGCGATTTTGGAAAAGGATTTAGTCAAGGGGCAAAAACAGGGGCGATTGGGTATATGTGCAATGCAATGTTGCATCCGACTTTATCAGGAATGCTTGGGATGAAAGGCGAAAGCCGGGCGCGTGCAGATTATGAAGAAGGATTGAAAGAAATGGGGCTCGGTGGATTACCGAGTTGGCTTAGAGGTGGCTTATTTAAACTAAATTATGCTATCGAGCAGTTTTCGTTAATAGGGTTCGGACCCAGTGCTACGATTACTTTTGGGCATGGAGCACGTCACCTCATAGGCAGCGGGTTATCTCAAGAAGCCGTTGAAAGTCTGATTGTTAATCAGGTTGAATCAGTCGTGAGTAAATCAGCACAGACGGGCAGTTTCTGGGGCAGGGTTTCTTCAGAGGGTGTTACCATAGAATATAGGGCATTCACTCGGCCCGATGGTACGATAAATATCGGAACTTACTATCCATTAAAGTAGATATGAGCCAAAATTCTTTATATCGCCGAGTAGCAGATTTCGAACGGAAAATTATAGATGTCCTCCTCGAAGCTGAATTTCCCGGTCGCAGTGAAATTAGGCAACAATTAAATGACTGCCGTGTTAAAACAATTGATGAAAATGGGAGCTTGGAATTTGAGCTTAACACCCATATCAAGGCAGATGTAAGAAGACGGATTCCTATTGAAGGTGAGATTGAAGATGCTGACGGTGTTTTAATTCATGTGCTTTTACATGTCGTTAATGGAGAGGTGAAAGAACTTGAAATTTACAAAGATGATTCTTCGCATATAATTAGGATGCCAGATGCTTCTACGTTACGCTTAATTCAGGTGGGCTGAACAGAGTAAGAAGCGAAGTAGGATACTTGCATCTTGACGCTCAGTCTGCTAGCGTTGCTAATTTGAGTGGAGGAAGGTAGAAAATTATTTCATGATAAATGCGGAGGGGAAGGGATAGGATGAAACGAACATCCATGAGCAAGATTTTGTTCTTATTTATGATTGCAGCATCGCTGCCGACATTCTCTACCTTCTCCTTCGCCGACACAGCGAACATTTATTACGACGACGTTAACCGCGTTGTTCGCGAGGAATACGGGCAGAATATTCCCACTACTTTTACCATTGCCGCTATGGCAGGTGCAAACGGGACTATTTCTCCAGCCGGTACCACCACTGTAAACAAGGGGGCAAGCCAGACATTCTCGGCATCTCCCACTACACCCGGCTATCATGTCGCGGATGTCCTAGCAGACGGCGTATCCGTCCTGTCCCGATGTACCTGGGTGGGTTCAACTGCTTCGTATACGTTTACAAATATAACAACGGACCATGAGATAAGTGCAACCTTTACGAATACATACAAGGTGACGCCATCAGCCGGAGATTATGGCGGCATTAACCCTAATACGGTTCAAACGGTGGCTTATAACTCAACTCCTTCGTTTACAGTATCACCGAATACAGGTTATCATGCGGCAATTGGAGGCACCTGCGGAGGAACGCTAACAGGAAATACCTATACGACAAATCCGATTACCGCGGACTGCACCGTGGCAGCGACCTTCGATATTAACCAGTACTCGGTATCTGCGGGCATTTCAGGAGGTAATGGAACCCTCGATGTTACTACTCCTTCACCTCAGACGGTAAACTATAATTCAACGACATACTTCAAATTTAACGCTAACACCGGCTATCATGTTTCGAATGTCAACGGCTGTTTTCGTGTGGACTATAATAACTCAGACAATGGAGTATCCAGCTACACTTACACAACCGGCCCAATCACTGCTAATTGTATGGTGACGGCAATCTTTGCAAAAAATCGGTACCATGTTACTGCCTCGGCGGGTCCAAACGGAAGTCTGGACGCATCCACTCCGTCGCCTAAGACAATAGATTACAACGAGACAACTTCTTTCACGTTCAATGCGAACACAAATTATCATATTGCAACTGTGGATGGCTGCGGGGGGACGCCATATAATAACACTTCGCCGGCTGTCACAAATTATTCGTATTCAACCGGCCTGGTAACCGCCGACTGCGTCGTCACGGCGACTTTCGTTATTAACCCGCCCGTTGCCAGTTTCACATTTGTTACTGCCCCTGCCTCGGGGAAGGCTCCATTAAGGGCGGAATTTACCGACACGTCGACGCCTCCGGCTTCGCAGTGGGACTGGGACTTTGGTGACGGCTCACCCCACAGTCACCAGCAGAATCCCGTCCACATCTATGAAAGTTCAGGAACCTTTACTGTGACGCTTGCCGCGACAAACGACGGCGGGCCTTCTGTCCCGTCG
>DAHXMP010000273.1 GCA_027371665.1 Bacteroidota bacterium
TATCTTTGAGCCTTTTTTTATCTTTTAAAATTATAATATTTAATCAGTATTAACCTTTATCTTTTTAATATCCTTTGAATTGACCGTTGTTTTAGGAATTTCAATTTTCGGGACTTCTCCTTTTTTCCATTCACCGAAATATTTATCAGCAATATCTTTGAACTCTTTTTTTGTTATGTCTCCTGAAACAGCTAAGGAAGCTGTATTAGGTTTAAAATACGTTTTATAGTATTCTTTTACATCATCAATACTGATATCGTCGAGAGATTTTTCTGTCGGTATCATTCCGTAAGGGTGTTTGTCACCATACAATATTTTCTTAGCGAGATTAAAAGCCAGGGTATGAGGAGATGCCTTTTGCTGTTGCAAAGCGGCTTTCATTTGCGGAATCAGCTTTTCAAATTCTTCATCTGTGAAAGTCGGACTTAAAAGAACTTCCTTCATAACACCGAGAAATGTGTTTAAATGTTTTTTCAGACATGAACCATAGATTGTAATTTCATCATCCGTTGCATTCGCTGATATATCTGCACCTATGCCGTCGAGTTTTTCTGCAATTTCTTTTGCTTTCATTTCTCCTGCACCCTTAGTTAAAAGTGAGGCAGTGATTGAAGCCAAACCGGGCTTTTTACCGTCAACCGATGAGCCTCCTGCAATCATAATACTGAAATTAACAACCGGTTGCTCTGAATCCTGGATATAAAATAATTTGAGTCCGTTGCCGAGCTTTTCAAATGTGTATTCCGGGAACTTGAACTTTTCTGCAGGCAAAGGTTTTGGCTTTACACTATCTGGAAATGCAATAGAAAATAAAGAATATTTAACAATGATTAATGTAACTATAACTAATGCTGTTTTCTTCATTTTTATTATACCTTATCAAGTTTTAACATAATTTTGAAATTATTATTTATTTATTCGATGATTCGGGAACGTATTCCAGGATGACTTTTTTATCTGTTTCAAAGTATTTTTTTGCTGCTTTGATGATATCATCCTTTGTTACTTTTAAGAATCTATCAATTTGAGAATTAATAAGAGACGGGTCACCGTAATAACTAAAATATTTTGCGAGTGATTCTGCCTTAGGCAATACATTTTTCTTGTCTCCAATAAACTCAGCTTCTTTTATATTTTTAGCTTTTGTCAGCTCTTCGTCAGTGATGCCGTCATCAATAACATTCTTTACTTCGTTAAGAAGAGCGGTTTCAACATCTTTAATATCCTTGCCCGGGTATCCTACACCTACAAGTATGATAGCTCCTCCGTATTGCAGAGTTAAAGGAATAGCAGATGCCTGAACCGCAATCCTATCTTTATCTACAAGCTTTTGATATAGCCTTGAGCTTTCCCCGCTTGCCAGGATATCTGTAAATAAAGCAATAGGATAATAATCAGGGTCATTAAGTTTTGGTCCCCTTAAGCCGATAAAAACAGCAGGTATCTGGGCTTTGGGGTCTTTAACTTCTTCGCTGTAACCTTTTTGCAGGGGATTAATCTTAAATCCCGACCTGTCAACCTCACTGCCTCTTTGATAAACGCCGAAATAATGTCTTACATATTTTTTAACTGAATCAATATTTATATCCCCTGAGATAACAAGGCAGGCGTTATTGGGTTGATAATATTTATCATAAAATTCCTTAAAATCTTCAATCTTTGCTTTTTCAATATCCTGGATAAAACCTATTGTAGCCCATCCATATGAAGAGCCGGGAAAAAGATTTTCACACATTTTCTGCAGCAAAGTGCCGTATGGTTGGTTTAGTGTTCTCATTTTCAATTCTTCGATTACAACTCCTTTTTGGGTTGCCACACCTATTGAATCTACTTTCAGTGTTCTCATACGCTGGGATTCTATCCACAAAGGAAGTTTTATTTGATTGGCAGGTACTTTAAAATAAAAAACCGTTTCATCCCAGGATGTGTGAGCGTTAAGTACTCCTCCGGCTTCCTGAATATACTTATCAATCGTAGCTCTTGGTATATTTCTTGTAGCTTCGAACATCAAGTGTTCAAAAAAATGTGCATAACCTGTCTTACCGGGAACTTCATCTCTAGAGCCTACCCTGTAATGCATAACTGTTGCAACTACCGGGGCACTCTTATCAACGTTATAAATTATCTGGAGGCCGTTTGGCAGCGAATCTCTAACGAATTTGATTTGATTAAATTCTGCATCGGAGGCTTTTGTTATTGATAAATTCAGTCCCAAAAACATTAATAAAAAAGCACAAATTGCCTTTGTTGGTCTTTTCATTATATCTTCCTTACATTAATAATTTTTTAAGAAACGAACAATAGTTAGACGAAATAATTTTCTTAATGTTTCATTTACAACAAAATTATTTACCATTAGGTCTCAGAAAATCAGATTTGTTTTAAATTTTCTGATTGAATAAAAAGTCCGAAGATGTTTTATCAATTTTTCACAAGCGGAGATTCAATAAAAATTTGTTTTTCTTACACTCTTTTTTTAATCACGGCTTATCATAATCTCCCGTTTTTCTAATAAACTTTAAATATCATTATACAAACCATAGTTGAATCTGATTATTTGTATAAACTAAGCAGTAATATGTAGTAAATATCATTACAGCAACACAATAACAATTGCTACAAAATATTAATAAAAAAACTACAAAAAAAAAGTATTAATCACTACACTATTTTCATGTATAATACTAGAATCCTTTTAACTTTTAATATGTTAATTAGACATTGGGAATGTATGTATTTAACAGATGATTTTATGATGAAGAAATTCAATTTTTATATTTTATTAAATATTATTTTTTCGGGTATAACATTAGCCGAAATTAACAATAATTTTTCTTCATCAAAAGTACATAAGCCGATTACGAATTGTACATCATTTTTATATACTCAGAAAATTTCAATTGAAAATAATGATTTAAATATTATTTATTTGTATGTGATGATTTTCGGTGTCATGTTATCTGACGAGTTTACGCTCAGCTTGTTTTCTTACAGTTTTAATGTTTCGCCTTTGAAGATGCCTCTCAATAGCAACACAGGTAAACTAATAATTGAAAGCAGAATAAGAAACATGACATCGAATTATAATTTGTTCTCGAATGACCTATGGGAGTAGGGAAATGTATATAAACTAGTTTTGATATCGTAAAAAAATTTTGTAAATGGATTGTGGGAATTGAGATTTATTGTGGGAGTATTATATGAAGTGTTTTTATTTAAAAATTTTTTTATTGAATTTTATATTGATTTTTCAAAATGTATGTGCGCAGGCATTTGATAACGATTTTGAAAGATATGGATGGAAAAATAATTCTGTTAATGAAACACTGGCAGATTCTCTCCCTGTTGATTTTCCTAAAATTACTATAGACTCGCTAATTAATCCTGCCCCTGGTTATATCTTCATGGAAGGATTACGAACCGATGGTGTGACACCATATTATATTATGACTTTAGATAGTTCCGGTAAGCCTGTATATTATTTTAAACCTCTGATAGCAGGAATAGATTTTAAGATGCAGCCCAATGGAAGGTTCTCTTACGGCAGTCCTATAATGTTAGGTGATAAATATGATGCGGGTCCTCTAACAGTACAAAATGTTTATGTTGTCGAAAATATCCTGGATTCAAGTTACAAAATCATTGACAATGTTCAAATGAAAAACGGCTATCTTGCCGATGTTCATGATTTTCAGATTTTACCAAATGGAAACTTCCTTTTAATTGGATATGAACCAAATTATGTGGACATGAGTAAGATTGTTCCCGGGGGAAATCCTAATGCTAAAGCTATAGGAACAGTAATACAGGAACTCGATAACAGCAAAAGATGTGTTTTTCAATGGAGAAGCCTTGACCACATTCCGATAACCGATACAAAGGATAATGTAAGGAATCAGACATTTGAACATGTTCACGGCAGTTCCTTTTATTTGGATACCGATGGTAATCTTATTATTTCATTAGTTTCGTCATTTGAGATTATTAAAATTGACATGGTTAGTGGGCAAATTATTTGGAGACTTGGCGGTGCTCATAATCAATTTGATATAACAGGAGAGCATGAAGAAAACGCACCAAATTATTTTACATTTCAGCACGACATAAAAAGACTTGGTGACGGGAACCTGCTCTTTTACGATAACGGTTATGCAAAGAATCCCTGGTATTCGAGAGCTGTCGAATACTCACTCGACGAACAAAATAAAAAAGCTTCACTTGTCTGGGAGTACAGGCATAATCCTGATATTTCGGCTTATGCGATGGGTTCGGCTCAACGTCTATCAAATGGAAATACACTGATAAACTGGGGTATGATTTTTCAAGGTTATTATAAGACAATTACAGAAGTTACTCCTGAAAAAACCGTCGCTTTTGAAATGTCCTTTCCATCGGATACTTACTACAGTTACAGAGCCTTCAAGTATCAGCTTCCTGCCTGTCAGCCGGTTGCCGATGTTACCATATATGAGACTTTGGAAGGGAACACTTATAGTTTTGATGATACCAAAGATACGACAGGTGTTTCTATTTACTTAGAACATCTGGATGCGTTTATTTACGATATAGTAAATGTAAAAAAATATGAATGCACTCCGCTCAATCCTGTTTATTCAGGAGAAGCACCCGTTATTATGCCTTGCAGATTTGTTGTTTCAATGAAAAGTGTTAATTCTTACAGCGGAGAAATTAGATTTGATTTAACTACACTGCCTCCGCGTTTCAATCCTGACAGCCTGAAAGTATATTACAGGCCAAATGAGGCTTCAGGGACATTTACCCAGCTTCCGACTCATTATGATGTTTCTGAGAATAATATTGTAGCAAATACTTCTTTTACGGGTGAGTATGTAATCGGATTTGAAAGAACAGCTGCTAATATATATCCCCCGTCACTTTTATATCCATTTGACAAAAAGGCATTAAAAAATGGTCAGCCTGTTCAGTTAATCTGGAGCCCAACAGGCAGGTATGACTATTTCCAGCTTCAGATTTCTGATGATTCTCTTTTTAATCAAACCATTATTAACAAGTTTAATATGAAAACCCCTCTGGACACTGAAAATCTTAATCAAAATATGACATACTACTGGAGGTCGAGAACTTTCTACAAAGACCTAATAAGTAATTGGTCGGATGTGAGAAGCTTTTCTTTTTCTGCTCCTTTTATGAGACTGGATACTCCTAAAGGTGGTGAAACCTGGTATATAGACTCAACGCAAATAGTGAGATGGGAGACAAATTTACCCGATTCATTAGACTCGTTATCTATTATGCTGTTCAGAAACGGCTCAGAACAGGCAGCGATAAAAGATACAATTTTCAGCTATACAAATTCATATGCCTGGAAAATACCAAAAACAATTCCCGAAGACTCGACTTATACTGTGAAAATAACAAGTCTTAAAGAATCATCCTTGTCCTGTGAAAGTGAATTGCCGTTTACAATAAAGCTTGCACCCACAGGTGTGAGTAATGATACAAATACACCTGATGGCATTGAAATTTCAAACTATCCGAATCCTGCCGGTGAAATGGTCAGATTCAAGTTTACTATTGAAAATGATGGAAATACAAATCTAAAAATATTTGATTATCTGGGGAGAGAAACTGCTATTGTATATGCCGGAGAACTAAGAGCAGGAACTTATATTATTGACTGGAATTCGACTATGTTGAATAATGGAAATTATTTTTATCAATTAATTTCAGGTTCAAAATCAAAAACAGGAAAGTTGGTAATTATAAAATAATTTTGAAAAATTTGAAACTTTTTTCTATTATAAGTGTTATTAATATATATTGATTTTAAAAAAATA
>DAHXMP010000297.1 GCA_027371665.1 Bacteroidota bacterium
GACAAAGACATTACCAATACTGATACATGGAGATTCTGCATTTGCAGGGCAGGGGATAGTGGCGGAGACATTGAACCTGTCGCAACTCGATGCTTATAAGACAGGCGGGACGATACATATAATAATCAATAACCAGATTGGGTTTACTACGACAACGTGTGATGCGAGGTCATCGGTATATTGTACAGATATTGGAAAGATGATACAGTCCCCCATAATTCACGTGAACGGCAATGACCCTGAAGCAGTGATGACTGCGGCTTCGTTTGCATTCTGGTACAGGCAGACGTTCGGAACGGATATTATCATTGATATGCTCTGCTACAGGAAATACGGGCATAATGAATCCGACGAGCCGACATATACACAACCGCTTTTGTATAAAAAAATAAAAAGCATGATTCCGGTGAGAAAAATTTACGAACAGGAATTGTTGAAAGAAAATGTAATCAGTGATGAAGAAGCTGAAAAATATGTTAAAGAATATATGGATGGGCTGAATAAAATATATGCTGATAAAAAAGATAATGTGAAACCCAAAGAACCGAAGAAAAATGAAAATTATGAATATTTTGCTACGCAAAATACATCCGTTTCAAAGAATGTACTTGAAACGATTACACAAGCAATAACTACCCTGCCTGAAGGCTTCAACCCGAATCCTAAGCTTAGAACTCTATTATCTAAGCGTTCCGGTATGCTCGATGGGACAGAACCTTCGATTGACTGGGCAATGGCTGAAGAATTTGCATTCGGTTCGCTCCTAATGGAAGGTACACCGATAAGGCTTTCGGGGCAGGACACAAGGAGAGGGACTTTCAGCCAGAGGCATGCTGTTATGACGGATATTGAGACAGACGATATTTATATCCCACTGAACCACATTAATGATGAGCAAAAACAAATGATGATATATGACAGCCCTTTGTCTGAACTTGCGGTATTAGGATATGAATACGGATACAGTATAATTGCAAAAAATGCTTTAACATTGTGGGAAGCACAGTTCGGAGATTTTGCAAACGGCGCACAGGCTATCATTGACCAGTTTATATCATGTGCCGAATCGAAATGGGGAAAGAAATCTAATATCGTATTGTTATTGCCTCACTGCTATGACGGGCAGGGGCCGGAACATTCGAGTGCAAGGCTGGAAAGATTCTTACAGCTTTGTGCCGATAATAATCTTATCATATGCAATTTGTCAACACCTTCACAATATTTCCATGTATTAAGAAGGCAAATGCAGTTCAAAAATTTCAAGCCTTTGGTGATAATGACTCCAAAATCAATGCTGAGGCTGCCACAAGCTGCTTCGGGTCCCGATGAATTTACAAACGGAGATTTCAAAACTATAATAGATTATAATTTCTCTGAAACAAATAAAGTAAGAAGAATACTATTATGTTCAGGAAAAATTTATTATGAACTTAAAGAAGAAACCGGGAAATTGAACAGAGAAGATCTTGCAATAATTAGAATTGAACAATTATATCCACTCGATATTGAATTATTGAAAGATA
>DAHXMP010000344.1 GCA_027371665.1 Bacteroidota bacterium
TTATAAGCTATTATGATAATTTCAACTTTATCCGGATTTTTCAATTGAACTTCTGATTATTAATGGTCATTACAAGTTTTGAAAATTATAGAAAAACATCGAATCAAAAAAAAATTTCTGAAATAATGTTATTTTAAAAGAAATTTTCTATAATTGTAAAATTAAAAAACTAATCTTATTATTTCATTGTTTTAGAGGATGCCATGCAAACACAAAGACGAGATTTCATTATTAAGATGAGTGCATTAATAGGTGCTGTACCATTTGTTTCCTTCTTTCCTCTGAAAGCACAGGATGCCGTACAATCGGCTTATAACAAAGCCATGGGTACAACACCGGAATCCGCCGCACGGGACGAGGATTTCTGGGCTTGGGTACAGGAATCATATACTTCAAATCCAAATTTAATAAATCTGAATAACGGCGGAGTGAGCCCTCAGCCAAAGGTTGTACAGGATGCTTTCGATACTTATAACAGGATGTGCAACGAGGGTCCGTCTTATTATATGTGGCGCATTTTAGACCAGGGAAGAGATTTGCTGAGGAGAAAGCTGGCAAAACTCGCAGGTTGCTCAGAGGAAGAAATAGCAATATGCAGAAACACTACCGAAGCACTCGATATGGTTATTTTCGGACTGAATCTGAATAAAGGAGATGAAGTCGTTTTATCGAAGCAGGATTATCCTAATGTCATCAACGCATGGAAACAGAGAGAAAAGCGTGACGGAATAGTCATTAAATGGGTGAACCTCGAACTTCCCCTCGAAAACGATGATGTTATCGTTTCCCAATATAAAAATGCTTTTACCGACAGAACGAAAGCAGTTAATATCACTCATATAATTAACTGGGACGGGCAAATCCTTCCTGCACGTAAAATAGCCGATGAAGCCCACAAAACGGGAATTAACGTTATCGTTGATGCAGCTCATACTTTCGCTCATCTCGATTACAAAATTGACGACCTCGACTGCGATTTTTATGGCACCAGCCTCCACAAATGGCTTTGTGCACCTTTCGGAACAGGTATGTTAAGAGTAAGAAAAAGTAAAATTCAAACCATCTGGCCCTTATACCCGAATGACAAGCCTGAAAGCGATGACATAAGAAAATTTGAAGTCTTGGGTACACGTTCTTTTCCCTCCGAAGAAGCAATCGGAAACGCGATTAATTTTCACAATGCTATCGGAACGAAAAGAAAAGAAGAGCGACTCCGTTTTCTCAAAAATTATTGGGCTGAAAAAGTTGTCGGCTTGGACAGGGTGAAAATTCATACGTCATTTAAACCTGAATACTCCTGTGCATTGTGCATCTTCTCAATTGACGGGATGGACCCTGGAAAGATTGGAGATATTTTACTCGACAAATACAAGGTTCATACTACTTCGATTAACTGGGAGAATATTCATGGTGTAAGGGTTACTCCCCATGTCTATACGACATTGAATGACCTCGACGTTCTCGTCGGTGCAATTACTGATATTGCAAAATCTTAACATGAATTTTGTTATAAAATTCTGTCATACCGATCGAAGTCGAAGTATGACTATCTTATTCAAATCAGTCTTCGACTCCGCTCAGACTGACAATTTTGTACTTACATATTTTAATAAAAACATTGATGGGTGCATCTATGAAAAAATATTTCATCTTATTAGCTCTATTAATTCTTATTTTCACTTATTCGAATTATGGCAAGGAAAATATTTCAAAGAAAATAATTTTCACCGAAAAAGCTCCAAAGCCAATTGGACCCTATAGCCAGGCTGTTCTTATCGTTAACACGCTTTATCTTTCGGGCCAAATCGGTCTTGATACGAAAACAGGAAAAATTTCCGAAGGCGGTGTCAAAAAGGAGACTGAAATTATAATGAACAACATAAAAAATATTCTCGGAACTGCCGGATACAAACTCGAAAATATTGTCAAAACGACAATCTATTTATCCGATATTAAAGATTTCAGTTCTGTCAACAGCATCTATTCAGCATTCTTCAAATCGGATTATCCGGCAAGAGAAACCGTCCAGGTTGCCGCTCTGCCTATGGCAGCCCATGTTGAGATTTCGGTTATTGCTGTGAAATAGTTATTTTTTATCTGATAATTTTGTCTATAGTTGATGATTATGAAACCTAAGAATAAATCTAGATAAAAAAATTTGATGCAGTGAAAATGATGAGAGATATTAGGGATAAATTGTCAGAGAGATGGGCTAACAATCCTGACCTGATGATGAAAGAATTAGAGGAAATAAGAAAGAAATATAATTTTAAAGAAAAATAAATGTGAAAAAGGCAATTGCAACTTGAGTTCAATATTTATCTTCTAAATTGAAAACAAAATGTTATTAATCAAACCAACAACTCAATACATCCCTGTCTCGGATATATTAATTCAGCATCCGTTGTCTTTGTTTTTATTGTCAATTCAATTGCAAGATTTTTAAATTCGGCAGGTGTTTCATCGGCGAATGTTTTTCTCGAAACGGCAAATTCGACAATATCCTTTTGTGAAAAAGAAAACTTTTTAATTGATAAATCGCTTTCGCTGCTAACTTCAAAAGAATTTTCAGAAATTGCTATAACAAATTCTTTGGGTGATTGAAATTGAATCTCGATTCTATTTTCAGCTTCAAGTTTCCTTAGCAAGTCGCACCTGAAATAAACATTATCCTCGTCAGAGCCGTACCAGAGCCTGTCGAGGATTTCGCCAACCTGGTGCATAGTTGACATCGAGCCTGAAGCATCATAATACCCTGCTTTTTTCCACTCCTCCTCCGTGCTTACTTTCCCGTCAATCGAAGGCTTAACTTCTCCTTCCTGTTTGACAACTTTGCCCACCCGGTAAGCTTTTCCAATCGGAACATTAACTTCCTCGGGCACTTTCAAGCCGAGCAGTTCATAAATATTTCCGATATGCCAGCGGAAAAGGACATCGAAATCCCCTTTGTTTTCTGCTATGTGTGTATCCCCATACCACCAGAACCAGTCAGAGCCTTCGGCTATATAAACCTGTTCCATTACTTTTTTTAGTGTATCCGAATCCAAATTTTCTTTTGAATCCTCGACCGCCTGTCGTGCTTTTGCAAGCATTGTCCAGGCTTTCCTGTGTTCCTCATGCCCGAACCAAATTTTAAAATCTGCATTAATCCACGACCCTGCCCTGATATTCGTAATTGGCTTCAAAAAAGCCAGGTTCATCATCGCTGACCGCTTCCGAACAAGTAACCGTTTTGAGTTCCCCGCTGTTCGAGATTTGTTCAAAAAATGCTCGCATAAAAGGCAAGCCGTTATTCCGGTAAAATTCCCAGCAGTTCTCACCGTCCAGAATTACGGGAACTACTGCGGATTTGAGACAATCATCTCCGTATTTATTTACCAAATTATTTCTGATTCCTGTTAACCTATTGCAAAAATCACTTGCGGCATCATGCGGATTCCAGCGTGAATAAACAAATCCAATTGCATCAGATAAAGCATGGTCCCTGAATAATAAAGAAATATCTCCGGTTTCCGAATGGTATTTTCCGGGAAAATATTTCATAGATGCACCCATCAATGTTTTTATTAAAATATGTAAGTACAAAATTGTCAGTCTGAGCGGAGTCGAAGACTGATTTGAATAAGATA
>DAHXMP010000349.1 GCA_027371665.1 Bacteroidota bacterium
AACAACACAATCCTCCGATAAAACAGAGACGAATAAATAAAATTAGATTTTAAACCTAAATAATATTTTAGTTAATACAAAATCAACTCTCGAAATTTTCAATGTCTTTTAACCAATCATCAGGTAACGAATCACTGGGCATCCTCCAATCCCCGCGAGGGGAAAGAGCAACAGAACCAATCTTAATACCATCAGGGATACATGACCTTTTGAATTGGAATGCAAAAAATCTACCAATAAATATTTTTAAAAATTTCTTAAGCTCTTCAATTGAAAATTCTCCCTTAAAGGCTTTGTTGGCCAGCAATAATATTTTTTGAGGAGAAAATCCAAACCTGACTGAATAATAAAGAAAAAAGTCATGAAGGGCATAAGGTCCGATTAATTTTTCAGTATCCTGAATCGAACCATTAATCTCTTCAGGTATCAACTCCGGGGAAATCGGAGTATTAATTATATCCATCAGGGTCGAGGAAATTTCGCCGATGAATTCATATTTAGCCGCCCATTCAATGATATATCTAACGAGAGTCTTGGGTACTCCGGCATTTACACCATACATAGACATATGGTCCCCGTTGTATGTACTCCATCCCAAAGCTAATTCAGATAAATCGCCGGTGCCTATTACAATGCCTTTATATTTATTTGCAAGGTCCATTAGAATCTGCATTCTTTCCCTAGCCTGAGAGTTTTCATATACAGTATCGAAATTATTAATATCATGCTCAATATTTTCAAAATGTTTCCTGACTGCTTCATTGATAGAAATATTTTTATGTGCAACCCCAAGCTGTTCTATAAGATTCTGAGCATTTACATTAGTTCTGCTTCCGGTACCGAGACCAGGCATTGTTACAGCATAAATATCCGAAAGATTTAAATTTAATTTTTGAAAAGTTTTAACTGCAACAAGCAGAGCAAGAGAGGAATCCAATCCACCCGAAACTCCAATTACAACCGGGGGATTACTAAGGAACTTCAATCTCTTGGATAATCCGGCGGTTTGAATTGAAAAAATTTCTTTGCAGGTATCGGAACGCAAAGATTCAGATTCAGGTATAAATGGTTTCTTTGAGATATTCCTATACAATTCACTTGCAGTCAACTCTTCGACATTAATATTGATTGTCCTGTATTCAAATTCGGATAATGAGATACCAAAGGAATTATTCTTAATTCTTTCCTGATGAAGTTTTTCAATATCTATGTCAGAAATAATCATATTTGAATCGAACCTGAACCTTTCGGATTCAGAGAGAATTATTCCGTTTTCGGCAATAATGGAATGACCGGAAAAAACCATATCCGTGCTCGATTCCCCGGGACCACAACCGGCATAAATATAAGCTGACAGGCATCTTGCCGACTGGCCAGTTACAAGCTCACGGCGATACTTTGCTTTTCCCATAACTTCATCCCCGGCAGAAAGATTCATTAAAATAGTTGCTCCTGCAAGAGCCATATTAAAGCTCGGAGGGATTACGCTCCATAAATCCTCGCAAATTTCAATACCCAAAACAGATTCAGAATTATTATTAATCTTAAATAACAAATCTGCTCCGAAAGGTACTTCGGCTCCATTCAATTCGATAGTATCGTTCTCCCTGTCATATTCCGAAGAAAACCATCTCTCTTCATAATATTCATTTGTATTACATAAAAAAGTTTTCGGAACAATACCCTTTATATCACCGGATGAAATCAGAAAGGCACAATTGTATAATTTACCTCTGTTTGAAACCGGAGCACCAACAACAACCGTTACATTTTTCTTTTTTGAATAGTTGGTTATTTTATTAATTGCTGTCCTGGTATTATCGAGAAGAATGCCCTGGTAAAACAAATCGGCACAAGTATAACCGGTAACACATAACTCAGGAAAAAGTATTATACGGCACTTTTGTTCAACGGCTTTATCTATTGAAGATAAGATTTGTTCAGTATTAAAATCTATTGCCGCAACCTTATGTTCAGGTGTTACGGCGGCTATTCTCATAAATCCAAAAGATGACAAATTTCGGCTCATATCAACCGCCTTTATATTCGCTTAACAGGTAATATTTTTATATTATTTTTATCTTCCTAAAAACTTATATCAATAATTAAATTTTAGGTAATACAAAAATAACAAAAAACGTCATAAATCATAACAAATCTGATATTTAACTTGTTTCTCCCAACTCTTTTTGAAAAATATATATTTTATTGAACAACTTTTGTTAAACCTTTAAATAATAATTGTTCAATTAATTATTTTTTTTAAGAAAGTATATTGTAAATGATTTGATAATTATTATTAAAATTTACTTATACTCTGATTTGATTAACACAAATATTTTAATTTGGTTTCAATTTTTGAAAATTTTCTGATGATTTTCTATGATATTAGGGACACTATGATTAATGGTATTCCTGATAAATGAATTTAAATTATATGGAATTTATCACTGATAAATTTTTTCAATAATGGAACCTTTACAATCAATAAAATAATCGGTGAAACTAAATCTTCTCTCCATCTCACCGTTAAATTCATTAAATTTCAAATTCAGTAATTTTTTTTCAGTATAAATATTCATATTTTTTTCAATCAAAGCTTCCCGGACTGTTACTCTTTCACTATTACCAAAAAGACCAGCAATCAATTTGTTATCTTTCTGAATACCATCCATTGAGAAAACAGTTAAATAATACGCATCACAAATCGTATCAGAAATTGTTCGTTTCATAAAGATTAAATATTTGAATTTATCACCTGATAATAGCTTAGCCACGGGATAGAACTCATACAATTTGCCGTTTTGTTTTTGATTTTCATGATAAATAAAATTTGTTATTATTTCAGAATTAAACACAGAAGATTTAATTGGCAGATTCATCCTGCTTTCGTCCAAAACAAATGGCAAATGCAGGTTTTTAAACAAAGAACAATATTTAAAAATAATATTTTTCTATCCTTTGCATTATTGGAACAACATGAAGAAAGCACAACCACGCATAAAAACGGAATTAATAAATTATTAAATATCTTTTTCAACTTTATTTCAGGATATTTGTTTATACAAATCAATTATACAATTGGCTAAGGTATCCCAATTATATCTCTCACTGAATGATGCAATATTTCTTTTGAAATCTACTGCCAGGTTGTTAACAAAATAATTCTCAAGACTAACTTTCAACAAATCTATATCAGCTTTATCAAGAACAATACCTGTCCTAAAGGGCTCAATTACTTCCTTTAAACCGCCTACATCGGTTGAAATCACAGGCAGGCCAAAATGATAAGATACACCGATAATTCCACTCTGAGTGGCGCTTCTATACGGGAGGACACATACATCAGCTGCAGAAAAATAAGGTGCCACTTCATCATCTGACAGATATTTATTCACGAATTTCACCTTGTCAGAAAGATTGTTTTTCCCTATTATCTCATCATACAAATCCGGCTTGCCATAAACTTCGCCGGCAATTAGCAGGTAATAATCGTTATTTAATTTCCCCATTGCTTCAAGCAATAGGTCAAGGCCTTTGTAATACCTGATTAATCCGAAAAACAGAATCACTTTTTTATTCAACGGCAGATTTAGAAATTTTCTTGCTTCTTCTTTAGACAAGGGTTCACCAAAATGTTCATAATTCGGATGAGGATGTACTAAATATTTAGCATCCGGTTTTAATTTTAATAAATCATTCTTTACTGATTCTGTGAGAATGATAAATCCATCATTATTTTTTAAAAAATACTTTGTTAAGGCAATATCAAACATCCTTTTCTCATGAGGAACGACATTACTTAAAATGCTAATCACAGGGGTATTATTTTTTCTTAATTTCTTAGCAACTTTACCAAGAGAAGGAGAAAAAAACGGGAGCCAGAAATCTGTTAAAAGAAAGTCGGGTTTAAAATCAATAATTTTATTAGCAGCCGAATTCCAGTTAAACGGATTCATGCCGTCGAGAATTCTTTCGGAAGGCATATGGAAAGCCGTATCGTTGGCAGTAACATACTGGTCTTTGCCGGGGAATAATAATTTCGGGTAAAGCCTTGAGAAATTAAATGCCTTGATTTCAACATTTTGAATTTTCCCTAATGCCCTGTAAACAGCAGCATTGAACTGGGCAATTCCACCACGGTAGGGATAAAACACGGATAAAAATGCTATTTTCATTTAGTTATTTATTGCTATTATTAATATCAATTTATAATAAAATATAATTGCAATTCGTAATTCGTAATTTTTAATCGTAAATTAAAAATATGAATTTATTATTAAAAACAAAAGTATTCAAAAATAACATTGTCAAAAATTAAATTTTCAAATGATTAATAAAAATATATTTGATACGGTTTTAAATTCCAAAGATATACATGAACGACTGAAATACTTGTGGAGTTACCAGTACAGGCTTTCTGCAGAAGTACTTGTTCCATATTTAAAAAAGTATAAGGTTTTCGGAAAGACCATGTCAGTAATTGAAATCGGATGCGGAGAGGGAGGAGTTCTTACTGGTTTTGTCGAAGCCGGAGCTGAAAAAGCATTAGGTACGGATATTGACGAAGGAAGGCTGAATATAGGGAGAAAAATAGCAGTCAAGTTAAAACAAAATATTGATTTCCTGTACCACAACATTACAAAGGATGAACCAATTGAGAAATGGGAAAACAAAGCAGACCTTGTTCTCCTGAGAGATGTCATCGAACATCTTGATAACACGGAATTATCATTAAAGAACATAAAAAAATTCTTAAAGCCCGGTGGTTTTTTATTTGTAACTTTCCCGCCATATTATACACCCTTCGGGGGACATCAGCACATTTTGAAAACCGGTTGGGGGAAAATACCTTATATCCATTTTTTGCCAAATTTTGTTTTCCACCGGCTGATTTCATCGGGTCACCCATATGATATCGATGAAATCAAAAGATTGCAAAGCATCAGGCTAACTCCCAAGAAATTTATCCGTGCTGCAAAAGAAGCAGGTTTTACAGTTATTCATAATGATTTCTATTTGTTACGCCCTGTCTTCAAAATGAAATACGGTTTACCGACAATAAAATTAACAGGATTATCGTTTATTCCATTTGTTAAATCATTTTTCAGCCTGGAAGCGGCATATATTTTGAAAAATGAAATTTATTGATAAAAAAATTTGTATTTTTGTAAGCGGTTGAAAAATATAGACAAAATTTTTAATAATTTTTCTAAAGTTTTTAAAATAACAGCCGATAAAATAGCAGAAGGAAGAGAGTATTTATCTTCTTTGAGAATAATTTTTGGAGGATATGATGACAATAGATAAAGTTCAGGAACAAAATCTTCAGCAAGTTGAAAAGCCGCCAATAACGGTTCAGAACGAAATTCAACAAGCTATTGTAAAAGATACCGTCAGTGCTGAAAGTTCGCAGAAACAGCTGTTGCAGGTACTTGCTTCACAGCAGCCCCAGGAGCAAATCCATCAAACTGCCAAAGACCAGATTGACAAGGGACACCTGGATATAAAGGTATAATATCAAATTTATTGCTGATATTTAAATTTGAAGATATTTTCATCTTTAAAGAAATGATTTTTAAGCCGTATTTAATTTTTAATACGGCTTTTTTTTTCAATTCAATGAACGAAAATTTTGTTAAAATAAAAGTAATGGATGTTTGTCAGTTGGCGTTAAAAACATCTTTAGCAAAGTCGGAAAAATTAAGTTCAGAGGAAATCTTCCTAACAGCATCAAAATAACCTGCTGCTTCTTTTGGATTGGTTTTATCCATTAATAATGCCATGTTTGATAAAGTGAGGAGTTTCAGTTCAGGAGGGAGAGACATTGCTTTACGAGCAATTCTTGAGAGATAATCCTGTGCTTCATCTTCATCTTTTTTTATGGAATAAAATATTGAACAAACATTATAAATAAAACATTCTGCAATAATATCATCAGATTTTTCTACAAGAGTCAATGCGTTCCTGCAATAAGTATCTGATTTATTTAAATCATGTAAACCAATAAAAGACATGATAGCCAGGGCATAGATTTGTGCTACAGCAGACAATTCGAGTCCATCATTGTGATTATCCAAATAAGAAACAGCAAGCCCTGAAGCCGCAGTAAAATTACTTTTATGAAGATACTCAACGATAGCATTTCTTATGGTATTAAAATCGTGAATATCAAATTCTGGGTGTTTGTCATTGGTGGTTTGGGATAATTCTCCATTAATATTTTCCTGCTCATGAGTGTTAAATGATTGAATCATACCCGATAAAATTTCTTCTTCAGGGCCGGAAACTCCCGATTCGGTAAGTGAAGAAATACTTGTAAAATTCTCATAAAACTCTTTAATTACATCAGGATTACCAAATCTTTGAGCGGCTCTTGCTGCGAGCAATAACATAGATTTTGCAGTCTCACTGTCGCCGGCTTCATTGCTATGAGCAGCTATATAAGGAGCCAATTCCTGCCTGACAAATTCAGATTCCGATTCTTCGTACCTTTGTTTCAGAATACCGGCTATGCGGGCATGAAGGTCAATATATTCTTCATATTCGAGAGATTTTTCAAACAGATTATGATAAAAAGCCTGTGTAAACTCATAAGTTGTGGTTTTCAAACCATATCTCAACCGGGAGCCTTTGCTTCTAATAATACCTGTTTTATTTTGTAAAGCCCTAAGTTTTTTTATTGAAGTCAAAACATCCGTATTCAAAAGTTGGGAAATAATAAAAGCTGTAAATTCCCTGCCTTCAGAGCTACAAATTGCAAGCGTATTTCTTTCATCCTCATTTAAATTGCCAACTATTTGTTCGAAAGCCGATTGAAAAGATGAAGGTAAATTTTCATTATTAAAAAAATCTTTTTTTAGTGTACCTTCGCTTGTGAACGGTGAATTCTGTTCAAAATATTTAATATATTCGTGTAAAGCTCCCGGTATTCCCCCTGTCTGGCTGAGAAGCCAGTCTTCGAGTTCAGGACTTGTCCGATAATTAGTTAATGCTTCTGTCAGGTATTTGCCGATTTGTTCTTTATCAAATCCCTTCAATACAATATTAGTAACAGATGCCGATTTTCCAGAATTTTTTATAAAAGCATTCAGAGCTTGATTATGAGCCTCAAGAATACTAAGTTTATAAGAAAATACGATTAGCAAGGGAGTCTTTTCAATTCCTTCAGTTAAAATATTCAGAAGTTCAACTGACTGAGCATCGCACCAATGCATATCGTCAAGCAGAAGCACAATAGGGACTCTTTCGGATAAGGACAAAAGGCTGTCATAATATTCAGTCGTAACACTGTTGATATTTTTTATCGAGTATGAACTTTTCTCTTTTTTATACTGGCGCCAATCCTTGCTTAATTCTTTGACGGCATAAAATACCTCACCCGCAAGAGGCAATGTTGCCAATACAGTCATACCGATATTCCTGGCAAACCGTTTTTCGGGTGTTTTTTCGTCTTTTCCGACAGCAAGAATCTTTTCAATTGCACGTGAAAAAGGAAGCATTGGCTGAAGGTTTGAAACCCTGAAGGAACCGACCGGAGAATCACACAATACATAAACAGGAAGAACTCCTGATTCTTTTGTTGTGGAAATCTTAAGAAATAAATTTAAAAGGTTTGTTTTGCCAAATCCTCCTTCACCTGAAACACAAATAACCGAACCTTTGCCTTTTCTGACATTAGTAAGTGAATTAAGAAAAATATCTTTATGTTTTTGGACTTCTATATTTATCAATTTACCATTCATACAATCATTTGTAATTTAAAAAAGGTAATTACATTTCAGCATTTTTTTATTTTAAAACCGTAAATATTTGCGTCTTATTCAATCCCATATAACCTAGCTTGAGTATATATACTCCGGGAGTTAAATCCGCCAGATTAAGATAAAAATTATTCACTCCCGGATTACATACTTTTTCTAAAGATTCAACAGTTTGACCAATTGTATTCAGTAATTGGAATGACACATGACCTTCAGATGGAATGTTAAAAGACACATTAGCAAAATCACTCGATGGATTAGGATAAATTTTAATAAAGCTGAAATTTCCGTTCACAGTTTCATTTACATTATTGATAAGATGCTGATTATAATAAAAATCTCTTCCAGCACGAACTTTATCAATCAGATTTTTCATATCAGCCACCGAGCCGTCAGCCTCTCCTCCATTGGCAGGACTTGCAAAATTCAACATAAAAGCCACTACTGTCGTATCCGAGGGCAGCATATTGAAGGGGCCAGTTCCAAGTAATAGTCTTAAATCTCCCTCGTCGAGATTAATATCCAATTTTTCGGACGAAATATTATCATATAAATTATTCAAGATACTTGTGTCCCTTCCGATAGGGAATAGCAGGAATGTCTTCATATTCAACTGTTCTCCGGGTGTAAAAGAAGGTTTATCTTTTCTCAGATACCCGTTATTATCAACTGCCGGTGTTTCAAGCATTGATAAGCCGAAATATCCGAAACCTTTTCCTTCTTCACCTTTGTCTGTATAGGTATAAGTTACACTTAAATTCAGGGATGGATCATTAATATATCTCATGGCAACATCATTAGTCTGTCCTGTCGAATCTGCACCTGCCACTTTTACGTCATTATCGGAAACCATACCGAACCAGGAATCATGCAGAGTGTCCTGAGACATATTAATAATTTTATATCTAAGGATAGCCATATCTTTATACGCATCATCATCGAAAAAGTAAGCAGTCATTTCATATTGGATATTCAAAGGATACCCTGCCTTAGTCAAGCTGTCCTGGCTGTGTTCATAATAGGACAAATCTGTATCCTTAAAAACGCAATGAATATCCTGTGAAGAAATTATATCAGGCCCTAAAGGATAATTAGTGTTATCCCTTGTGTTTTCATCGAAAACAAAAACTCCGAAATAACCTGAAGCTGAATTATCCTTTTTCCATAAGGGCCAGCTTATGGTGCTGTTCGGGTCTAAGGGTTCACCTGTTACTTTGTCGAAATCATCAGAAAAATAAACCTGGTATTTTTCTCGTTTGGTAAACAGCATGTTGGCACCGTCTTCAATTCTGCCGGCTATAGTCCAGCATTTACTGGTGTTGGGATTATATGCTAAATGAAAAAGTTTACTGGTGTCACCATTATAAACTTTTTTTGCAGCAAAACAAATACCCTGACCGAAAATATAGGAATTTTGTGAGCCTCTTGGCCAGAAACAACCGGGCATGCTTGTCCCCGAAGAATCTCTTTGGGCTGTTTTACCGATATTACTAAAATACATATCTATATTTCCGCGAGTTGTTTCCCTGTAGTCAATCATTTGAATAATCCTTTGCAGGTCATCTCCTGATTTTCGGGGTTTATTGTATTTTGCAGATGCATTTAACTGTGTCCAGGAAAATACAATAATAATAGAAATAAAAACAGTAATGAGTCCTCTATTCATCCTGTGCTCCTCAAATATTTAGAGATATATCAATATTGATGTAATTTACTTTAATAAAAAAAATAAATTTTTATTTTCTGACATAAATTATAAGTTTTCAATAATCATTGCTACAGCTTCTCCACCGCCGATGCAAAGAGAAGCCAATCCATATTTTTTGTTATATTTTTTCAAGGCGTAAATCAATGTTGTCAGTATCCTTGTGCCGGATGCCCCGATAGGATGACCGAGGGCAACTGCTCCACCATGAACATTTATTTTCTCATAAGGTATATCAAGTTTTCTTTTTGTAATAATTGCAACAGAAGAAAAAGCTTCATTGACTTCGAATAAATCAATGTCTCCAATTTTCATTTTTGCTTTTTCGACAGCCTTTTTAATTGCTTCTGCGGGAGCAGTGGTGAACCATTCAGGCTGTTGGGCATGTGTAGCATAAGCAATTATTTTAGCGAGTGGTTTTGCACCGATAGCGGATGCCTTTTCCTGAGAAGCAACCAAAACAGCCGAAGCGCCGTCATCAATTGATGAAGCATTAGCAGCGGTTACTGTACCGTCTTTTTTAAATACAGGTTTTAAAGATGTTACTTTATTAAAATTAACTTTTTCGGGCTCTTCGTCCTTATCAACCGTAATCGTTCCTTTCCTGTCTTCTATAGTAACAGGAATAATTTCATCCTTAAACCAGCCGTTTTTGAGAGCTTCAATTGCACGTTTGTAGCTCATAATTGCAAATTCATCCTGGTCTTCCCTTGTAATGTTACATTCGACAGCACATAGCTCTCCAGCCATGCCCATGTGGAAATTATTATAAACATCCCATAAACCGTCATTAACCATAGAGTCAACAATTTCGCCGTTACCCATTCTGTATCCGGTCCTTGCCTTGAATAATATATAGGGAGCATTAGACATTGACTCCATACCTCCGGCTATAACAACATTGGAATCCCCGCATTTAATTGACTGGTCGGCAAGCATAACTGATTTCAAGCCGCTTCCGCACACTTTATTAATTGTCAAACAGGGAACCGAAACAGGCAGCCCGGCATATATTGCCGCCTGCCTTGCAGGAGCTTGTCCTTCACCGGCTGTAAGGACATTACCCATAATAACTTCTTCAATATCTTCATTTTTAAGTCCTGCTCTTTTAACAGCCTCTGAGATTACAATAGCACCCAACCTCGGTGCAGTAAAAGATGACAGTGAACCCATAAAAGCTCCAATCGGAGTACGAACTGCAGAAAGAATAACCGTATTCATTTTTATTTACCTTTCCTTTTTTATATTTTATAATCCAAAAATATTTTAAATAATTTAAGCCGAACTTTTTTGATAAATCAAATCTAACATCAAATTATAAGAAATTTAAAGAAAAACAATTTAAAAAAATAAATTAACAATTCACAGCAGAAATTGCTTTAACTATAACTGCTAACTCAATAAAAGAACAATTACAAAAATTTCGCCGTGATTTTTTGAATAATTGAATAGAATTTTAAATTATTAAAAGAAAATGTATTTAATAATTTTATTTTTCAAATAAATGATTATAATTTAGAAATTGTTTTTTTGACATAAATAGAAATGTTTAAAAAAATCAGTTTAACAAAAAACAAATAATGGAAATTATAACGATAGAAGCAGGACCATTTGCAACAAATTGTTACCTGATAGCCGGGGAGTCAAATCCTGAATGCCTTTTGATTGATGCACCACCTGACAGCAAAGAACAAATAATAGAAATAATACAGGAAAAGAAATTATTCATTGTAGGAATAGTTCTGACACATTCACACTGGGACCATACGATGGATGCCGGAGAATTGAGAAAATTTACAAACGCACCGATTTATGTTCATAAGGATGACGAATACAGGCTTTTGAACCCTGGGGAAAACTCTTTAATATTTCCACCCTATGAATTAGAAATCCTGCAGCCTGACCAATATTTAGTTAATAAAGACAAATTAATTTTTAATTCATCAGAACTGGAAGTCAGGCATACACCCGGTCATACTGAAGGAAGTGTTTGTTTAATTTGCCATACCGATAAAATAATATTCTCAGGGGATACCCTGTTTTACAGGAGTGTCGGCAGGACTGATTTTCCGGGTGGTTCATGGGAAACTTTACTAGAATCGCTGGATAATCAATTGATGACACTCGAAGACAGCTATAAGGTTTATCCGGGGCATGGAATAATAACAACAATCGGTGATGAAAGGAAATATAATACATTTATTAACAGGAACTTTATATAAATCAGAATATTAATAAAAAAATACAGTGCAATGATTAAAAATTATTCATTTTTCCGTAATGTTTTACTTAACATTCCTTTCGTAATTTGCATGTTTGTATTGGTGCTATTTTCTGGATGTTATTCATTTACCGGAGGAACGGTACCGGAGTACCTGAAAACAATGTATATACCACCGGTGAACGATAAAAGCGGATACGGAAATCCTAATTACAGGGAAGAATTGAACCAGTTATTAGTTGACAAATTCAGAAACGATAATACATTTGAACTTGTTGACAAAGGCGGAGACGCCAGATTAACGGTAAGTATAATTTCAATCCGGGACATGACTTTGACGGTTAATCCCGGGGAACTGGAAAAAGAGAGAAAAATAGAAATAAGCTGCCAGGTTGAATATTATGATGCCGTTAAAAAGAAAGTAATTTTTGATAAGTCTTTTTCTTCTTTTGGAGTGTATAATATTGCTAATGCCCAGACAGAAAGAGACCAGGCATTGAATAAAGCCATAGACCAAATTTCTGACGATATTATGTTAGCAGTTGTGTCGGGCTGGTAAATGTGAAAGTTTTTTTGAAAATAATTTTTGTTAAATAATATTTTTAACAATAGGGTTTGGTAAATCACCGCCTATGGAATATCTTATACTCTTTATTTATTTAATATCATTAACCATTCTTTTCGGGTTTGGCATTCACGGATTAGTGATGCTGTACTATTACCACAAGACATTGAAAATAGTTACACCTTACCAGGACTTACCCGAGGAATTCCCGGTTGTTACAATACAACTGCCATTGTACAACGAAATGTATGTAATCGAACGGTTAATACGTTCCGTATGTAATATCAAATACCCGAAAGACAAGTTAGAGATTCAGGTGCTGGACGACTCGACAGATGAGACAAAAGGTGTAGCTGAAAGGCTCGTAAAGGAATACTCCGCAAGGGGGTATGACATCAAATATATCCATCGCGAAAACCGCCAGGGTTTTAAAGCAGGAGCCTTAAAAGAAGGCCTTGAAGTTGCCCGCGGAGAATTTGTCGCTATATTCGATGCAGACTTTGTTCCACATGAGGACTTCCTTTACAAAACAATCCCAAATTTTAAAGACAAAAACGTCGGTTGTGTACAAACCAGGTGGGAACATCTGAATGAGAACTACTCATTTCTCACAAGGGCACAGGCTCTTGCTCTTGACGGTCATTTCGTTATAGAACAACAGGTACGCAATAAAGCAGGTTTCTTCATAAATTTTAACGGAACTGCAGGCATCTGGA
Organism: Bacteroidota bacterium; assembly: GCA_027371665.1. Lineage (GTDB taxonomy): Bacteria > Bacteroidota > Ignavibacteria > Kapaibacteriales > UBA2268 > DAHXMP01. The sequence continues at coordinate 12,971 of DAHXMP010000349.1, forward strand.
GGAAAGAAACCATATATGATGCCGGAAACTGGCACTCCGATACACTGACTGAAGACCTTGACCTAAGCTACAGGGCTCAGCTTAAAGGCTGGCATTTTATTTTTCTAAATGAAGTAACATCACCGGCTGAATTGCCTGCGGATATTAATGCACTTAAAACTCAGCAATTCCGCTGGACAAAGGGTGCAGTTGAAACTGCAAAGAAAATGCTTCCAATGGTTATGAAGTCAACTCTTCCTCTAAAAATTAAGCTGGAATGTTTCATCCATCTTACCAGCAATATCGTATTTCCTTTTATTATTCTTGTCGCTTTGCTAAACGTACCACTGGTTATAATCAAAAATACCGTGGGAGGTTTTGATGAGTATTATACGCTGATGTCCGTATTTGTGCTTGCTTCGATATCAACATTCCTGTTTTATATGTACGCACAGAAAGCCATCCACATGGACTGGAGAAAACGTTTATTGCTCTTCCCGGTTTTCCTGGCAGGAAGTATGGGATTTGCAGTTAACAATACAAAGGCTGTGATGGAAGCTCTCTTTAATAAAAAATCAGGTTTCGCAAGAACTCCCAAATACAAAATCGTTGCTGACAGTGATGAATGGAGAAAGAAAAAATATGTTCAGAGAAAAATCGGTTTAATGGTATTTATCGAATTGTTTATGGCTTTGTATTTTGTTGTTGGGATCGGTTTTTCTGCATATTATCTTGAAATAGCGGCTATACCTTTTCAATTGTTATTCCTGATGGGATTCGGTACAGTAGGCTATATGTCTTTGCGACACGCATTAACGAAATAAAAATTAATATTTTTATACAGCCCGGAACTTAAAAGGTTTCGGGCTTTTTTTTCTGAAATTATGAAAAAACCTTCCCTTATTATATTATTTATTTTTATCATCACAGGGAAACAACTGCTTGCACTTGAAAAACCGGAATATGACATTTATACACATCTAACCGCCAAGGCAGGTTTGTATTTTGATGAAACTGACGAAATAAATGAAGCATTGAAAACGCTCTGTTATCCTGAAATGCAAACAAGCGTTGTACCATATTTGGGAATCAATTATGCTGCAAATCATTTTCCCTTTCCTTTTTATTCGATTCCGAATATTTTCTTCTCAATAGATTTCAGGATACCATTAGAAAGAAGAAGTACCGATAATTTATCAACCGAATTAAAGACTAGTTCTCTTTTCATAGAGCTTGAAGGATTTCATGATTTAATAAATAATATAACAGTTTACCCGATTGTCGGATTCGGCTTTTCATGGACAAACCTCGATTTGTATGATACCTCATCGAATCCCGGAACCGTTGAAATCATTAATGGCAGCGTTAAAAGGACAAGATTTTCAAAATTTAATGCATTGCTTAATCTCGGAGGCGGCTTTGATTATAAAATCAATCTCACACATGATTATTTGAAGAAAGTAAATCTTATATTGGGTTTAGACGTAAGATATTCGCTTAATCTTGATGCCTTCGGAGTGTACGATAAAAGCTGGAGAGCCGCAGGCAAGCCTGTTTCAGGACTTCCGGATTATCATGCACCGGGGCTTTCCATTGAAATAAAGATGGGAGTTGAGTATTTAGAAAAAGTAAAGGGCAATTAGCTTTATTTTATAACAATCAATTTTTTTGAATAACAATTATGCTGATTAAATAGAGTAATAATATAAATACCATCGGATAGCCGTGATGTCGGATATTTAATTTCATTTATTCCAGGAGGAAATTTCTTTTTTGCAATTATCTCTTTTGTTCTGGCTATTGGGTCTGAAAGTAAAACCATTATATTGCTTTCATAGGGCAAAATAAACCTAATAGTTACGAATCCAGAATTGGGAATTGGAAAAAGTTTCAAATTAATCTCATCAAAATTTTCATTTAAAGATTCTTCAACACTAACAGGATTACCAACTTCGTTCTGGCAGTACAACATTCTGAGTTTATCGGCATCGCATTGTGACAGTTTGTAAATTTTTCCGACATTATCCGGATTCATGATTCCAAGCGAATCGTTATAATCGTTTGCAAGACCGAGGTAATGGCCTGCAGCGTGCAAAATTAATGACTGCAAATCGAGCTTGACATAGAGCCACTTGTTAACGGGAGGAATACGATTAGTTGCCCAGCGAAGATGAGGATTACGGGTATAAAATTCTTCCGAATTGTTAAATAAAATTTCAGTTCTTCCCCTTATGCTCGAAGGGCTGCACCCGGATGAATCAACGACAGAAGATTGAGCCGAACTATCAACGGAATGATTAATCATAACCGGTTCATCGGGATTACTGAGGAAATAGACCGGGTCTTTTTCCCAGCCGATTAAAGCTCCCTGTTGAGGTGTGGAGTCAAGAACAAAACCCGGCGATTGACATTGTGATGTCCAGTAATTCATAGCCCAGTTAAAATAGACGGCGACTAAATCAATTGAAAAATCCATTGTGTCAAGAAAAGTTTTCGGATAATCAATTAATATTTTATTTTGAAATTTAATTTGATATGGTTCTGTTGGTGAACTCTGCAGCCATCGCATACATCCATCAACAACAGGATTCTTAGAGATTACTTCTATTTCATTCAAACAGGATTGAGTTTTGTAATAAATGCCATCGCACTGGCAAAAAGCATGTTGAGCAGAAAAAATGAAAATTAAAATGATATATTTTGCTTTTTTGCTCATCTTATTTCCAGCTTTTTATATCATTGATTAATGAATCCAAGCGAGCCCTGAACTGCCCGACAGTCGGTCGGGTGCCAAGCCCCCAGAAGCCGGAGTCATCCTCAACAAGACCATCTTTGATTCTGAACAGTCCTCCGCAAGGTTCAAACTGCATAACAGGCATAATAACGTCATTCCAATATCTCAAATTCAATGAAACCAGATTTAAAAAAACAAAATATTCTTCACCGGCTTGAACATCTCGAATTCTGGTGTCTGATTTTATTCCTCTGTCATATGAAAAACCAAATCCAGTTTGCCAATTCAACGGATAACCAAAAGTCAAACAAATTGAATCTTTATACCAACAATCCTGCGGCACATAAATACCTTTAATCTTTTCTTTAATTGTACACTTGGCATTAAGCCAAGGTAAAGATTTTTCTTTCCCATAAATTGTGTCAATACCAATAGCAACAGTATCAATTTTCATTTTGTTAATTAAAAGTGCTTTTTCTCAGGGTGG
>DAHXMP010000386.1 GCA_027371665.1 Bacteroidota bacterium
AATCTTCAATTAAAATAATTATGGCTGATGACCATGAAGTTGTGAGAGTAGGCCTCAGAAGACTGATGTCCCTCGATAAATCTCTGGTCGTACTTGAAGAAGCTCAAAACGGTGCAGAGGCAGTTAATTTAGTAATGCACCACCATCCTGATATGGCTCTTTTGGATATTCTTATGCCAAAAATGAACGGAATTGAAGCAACAGAAATTATTAAGGAAAAATATCCGGAAACTCTTGTTGTTATTCTTACGGCTTATGAAGATGCCTCGCATATTGAGAATGCTTTAAATGCAGGAGCAGACGGTTATCTTACCAAAGACATTTCTGCAAAAGCATTGGTTGAGTCTTTGAGGAATGTTTTTAACGGTCAAAGAGTGTTTAGTAAATCCATTCTTCATCTAATTAACAAAAAATATGTGTCTTATCATGAAAATGACAGCTCAACAGTGTTGATATCAAAAAGAGAACAGGAAATTCTTAATCTTGTTGTTTGTGGCTATTCAAGCCCTGAAATTGCCGGGAAACTTTTTATTAGTGTCAGAACCGTTCAGTCACACAGGGCTAACATTATGCAAAAGATTGGAGTAAAAAACACTGCTGATTTAGTAAGATATGTTTATGTAAATAAAAAAATTTCACAATAAAAATCAATTTGTTAAAATTGGATATTATTATGTAATGTTAACAAAAATAGGTATTATTACTGATTGAATTTCTAATATATAATAGATAAATTGCATTTGATGTAAAAGGTTTTATTTTGAAATAATTAAGAATAAAAAAATTTAAAAAATCAATATTTCGGGAGAAAGAATGAATATTTTTACAAACTCAAATAAAAAATTCCCGGTTAAATGTAAACAAAAAAAAGACTCGTTCTTTTTAAGACGGCAAATTGTTATGATATTAGCTGTTTTAATTTATTTTTCATTAATGTATTCAGCTTATTCCCAGAACAACGTTGGAATCGGTTGTACAAATCCGGATGCATCCGCTTTACTTGAGTTGCGTTCCTCTTCATTGGGATTTTTAACTCCAAGGATGACACAGGCTCAAAGGCCTGCCACACCTGCAACCGGATTATTGATATATCAGACAGATAATACACCCGGTTTTTATTATTATGACGGCACTTCATGGGTACTGCTTTTAACCGGTGGAAATTTCTGGTCATTAACCGGTAATGCTGGGACTAATCCTGTAAATAATTATATTGGTACGAGTGATGCACAGGATTTAGTTTTCAGAACTAACAATACCGAAAGAATGAGAATCCTGAGTGGCGGAAATTTCGGTATCAACACAAATAATCCTACACAAACTCTTGAAGTTGCAAATGGAAATGTTTTATTATCAAATACCGGAACAGCGAGCCAATTGAGGTTTGCTATACCAGGTGGTACAATTTATACATCTTTTGCCGCACAGGCACAAACGGGAAATGTAAATTATCTTTTGCCCGCATCCGATGGGACAAGCGGGCAGGCCCTTACTACCAACGGGAGCGGAACTCTAAGTTGGACTACTATCAGTGGAGGCTCTGCCGGATGGACTGTGGGAGCCGGAGTAGTGTATAACACAACCGATAATATCGGTATCGGAACTAATGCACCCGGACAAAAACTCGAAATTTCTAACGGTAATATTTTGCTTTCCAATACAGGAACAGCATCCGAGCTGAGATTTGCAGAACCTGCTGGGACAAACTACACTGGGTTTAAAGCACAAGCTCAGACAGTTGATGTTACTTATACATTACCTGCCGCAGACGGTACAAGCGGGCAGGTTCTTTCAACTGATGGAGCAGGTTTATTGAGCTGGACGACACCATCAGGTTCGGTGCCTTCCGGAACAAGCGGTCAGACACTGCGGTATAATACATCTAATACACTGGTAGCCACAGGTTTTTTAACTAATAACGGCTCTCAGGTTGCGGTGAATGATAATAATACATCTTCTCAGGCAGCACCCTTTCTTATTGAACAAAGCGGCACCGGTGATGCATCGCAGAGATATTCTCTTTTAGGTGGACAGAGTGTTTCAACAGGTATTAATAATGGTGATAATGATAATTATGAAATCAGTAACAACACAACGCTTGCTTCCACCGGTAATTATTCGGATGCAAATAAAATGTTAAGAATTCATACTGAATCAGGAAGCATAGGTATTATTGATTTCAACCATCAGAGTAGGGCAAGGGCTTATCTTAGTTCTGTTACCTCCGTAACAAGCGGAACAGTAACATGGACAACAGTTCCATTTGATACAAAGAATTATGATTCTCAATCCGAGTATAACACTGGAACTTATGATTTTACGGCTCTCAAAGACGGCTACTACCAGGTTAATGCCAGGACTGAATTTGAAATTACCGGCTCTCCCTCAAACGGTTCGGTTATAACAATCGGGATATTTGTTAACGGGGCTCTTTATTCTCAGGGTAATATTTTACAGGTAGCTGAAAATTTTGATAATGGTTTTCTTCTGTATAATTGTGCACCGGTTGTATGTGATGTGGTCCCTCTGACTGCCGGGCAGACTGTTTCCATTAGGGTTTATCAGGATACCGGTGCGTCTCAAAATATAAAATCCGGGACTACTAAGACTTATTTTTCAATACATAAAATGAGTTGATCTTTTTTAAAGAATTGTAAACTGTTGTTTTGTAAAACAACATGCTATGTAGAATGAAGGAAAAAGATACGAAATATATTATTTTAGTTTATAATTTTATAATTCCAAAAATCCTTAGTATAATTACACTGGGATTGATACTCCATTGTAATTTATATTCACAATTACATATTCAGGGTAATTCAGATTTTTACATATCCGCCGGGGCACAAGTCCAGGTAAATACATCACTCGAAGTATTCAATGCGGCATCAATTTTAACACAGGTTGGTAACAGTACGTTGAATATTACCGGTTCACTTACAAATAACGGGACAGTTAATCTTGACAGGGGATTTTCTCTTGGCGGAGACATGTTGTTAAATACTTCTGTTGATTTTACTACTAATTCAACAACGATAACTTTTAATGGGCCTTCATCACAGACGATAACAGCACCATCCGGAACAGTTACCTTTTACGATTTTTATATTGATAAAACAGGAGGCAATGTTTATCTTGCACAGGCAATAGCTGTTAATAATATAATCAGGCTGATTTCAAACGCTTTGCTGGATATAGGGACTTATAATTTAACATTGGGAATAAATGCAAATGTTTTTTCGGATTATGCTACAAGCCAAGCTTTTACTGCGAGCCAGTGTGTATTTAATTCTCAGGGTGCAAACAGCGGTTTTCTTGTTAAGATTATAAACAGCGGGGCATCGCTACCATTACCGACAATAAAATTCCCTCTTGGAACTCCCGGCTCATCTTCAAATGTATATACTCCTGCTGAAATTACCGTTTCAGATGCATCCTTAAGCCCGGGAGCCTATGTTGAAGTTAAAGCTATAAATAGTGAACATCCGAAAGTAGAAATAACAAATATCTCATTAAAAAAATATTGGGTGGTTAATTCCGGAAATATTGTTTTTAACCCGCAGGGGGCAAATGTCCTTTTTCATTGGGACCCCTCTGAGGAAGCCGGAAACGTTGGTGAATATAAAGTCCTTTATTATGCCCCCTCTTATCCTGACCCGACAGGTTTTTGGACAATTGACCCCGGTGCTGTAAATATATCGGATTTCAATTCCCAACTTTTTTACTCGCAGCAGGTGAGTAAAATGATTGGGGATTGGACAACAGGTGAAGAAAATGCTGGCAGGGCTACCTATTATAGCATTACGGACAACGGTGATTACAACACTCCCGGTACTTGGTCAAAAGTCGGTTTTGGAGGTCCTCCCTCTGCTACAGCACCGAATAAACAATCCGACAGGGTTAGAATTAATGTCAAAGTCAGAATTACCGGTCCTGTATCGAATGTAGGTGAACTATCCGTTGAAGCAGGAGGAACTTTAAGGTTTGAAACTGATGATGCCATAGGAGGCAACATATTCAGAGTTGAGGACAATGCCTCTCTTGAAATAGCAGGACAGTACGGCATAACAGCATCGGGTACGGGTGTTACAGGTGGAAATGTGCAGACCTCAACACGAACATTCAGTTCCAATGCTGTTTATAAATATATCAGTATTACGGCAAACCAGCAATCTGGTGATGCAGTTCCTTCACCTGTCAGCAGTGTGGTTTGCGATAAGGTTGATGGAACAACATTGACATTAAGTAAAAATATTGCTATTAATGATTCGCTTGTCATTAATGCAGGAACATTAGACATCGGGAGCTATTCAATTGATGGTAACAGTTCCGGCAGGACTTTCACTATGAGAGGAGGGGAACTTGTTGTCAGAAATACTTATCCGATAAATTATCTGACAAATACATTTACCTCCGGTACCATCACATTTGACGGTACGGGTAATGTAACAATCCCGAGTTCTGCTTCAGGCCCGGCTGTGGCACAATATAATTGTCTTACGATTAGGGGAAACAGGGCAGCTTCTAGCAACATAACATTTCAGAATCAAGGTGATATTAACATCATTTCGGATTTTGATATTTCCGCCTTGAATTTTGCCGGTGTTCCCACACAGAAATTTTTCACAGATGGTTCTACTGTCATTTTCAAAAAAACAGGCGGTTTTCAGAATATCCAGTGCAGACCTGCATCCCCTATAAATGACCTTGTCAATCTGGGTTATTATAATTTAAAGATTCAGGGGACAGGTTTAAAGCAATTATTTTCATCTGTTGCCTCGACAACATTCGATGTAACAAACCAGCTGACATTGGAGAGTTCGACTTTCTCGGCAAATAATTTTGATTTGAAAATACTTGGTAATTGGTCAAATACCGGTGGTTTTTTTAATCCCGCAAATTCGACAGTTGACTTCAATTCTCCGGTGCTTTCTTTTACAAATACTATAACATCGAGGAATCAAACAGAAAATCCGTTTCACCATGTTATCATCTCTGGTCCCGGAAATGTTCAGCCTCTTGATGACATAAGAATTGAAGGGAACCTCTCCTTTATGGCTTCTTCAAATCTAACTATGTCTTCTTCAACAGTTACTCCGACAACTATGACTTTACTGGGCAACTGGACAAATCAGGGGGGCACTTTTTCGGCTGGTGGTTCACTTGTAAATTTTGCCGGAACCGTTACACAGTTAATGAGCCGTTACAATGCCGGAAATGAAACTTTTTATAATGCGACGGTTAACAATCCTAACAATTTAGATGTTTCAGCTGTAGGAACGAGTCCTGATAATGGAATTGTCGTCATAAATACTCTAAGCCTTCCCGGTGGAAATGTCAGGAGCAGGGGAAGGCAGGCAACGATACCACAGGGAGCCCTGATCACAAGACCCGGGACAACACCCGGGCATATTGACGGGGCTTTAAGAAAATATGTTGACCCTTCTGCAGGAAGCACTATATTTGAAGTTGGTTTTAATAAAAGATATACTCCTGCTTCACTCTCGTTTAATGGAACAGGTGGAAGTGCCGGAATGGTAAGCATAATGAGCGATACCATGACTGCAACAACTTCACCTGTAACTGTAGGAATTAATCCTGCAGGAAGCGGTATGAGCGACGTTCTGAGCGTTAGAAGGCAATGGTCTGTATCTTTACCTGCAGGAAGCACTTTCAGCCTTGGGACGAGAACTTATAATATTGTTATGAGTTTTATCAGTGCTGCGAATCCCAACGGAGACCTAAGGAATGGTGCTGACCCTCTTTATTTTGAATCAAGGCTTTATTCCGGGGCTTCATGGATCGCACCTTACCGATTCGGTTCTCCACAAACCGGTACAAGAACCGCCTCAACAACCGAATACAGGCAATTATCAGCAATGGGTACCTTTATTATCGGCGAGCCTTCACAGAGAAGTTTTTACAGCATTGCCAGTACAAACTGGACAGTCCCATCGAGCTGGTCAACGCAGGGTTATAACGGACCTGCATCAGCTATTGCCCCGACAATTGATGCACTTGTTTATATCGGTAACAGCAGGACGATTACTTTGGATGCTACTCCTGTCACTGTTAATGGAACTGTTACTATTGATTCGAGCGGTACGCTTATTTTCGGAACGAATATATTGAGCGGTTCAGGGGAATTCAGAATAACAAAAGATGCATCAGTCAGCCTTGGCGATGTAAACGGAATTACCAGTGCCGGCTCAACAGGCAATGTTCAGGTTTCAATAAGGAGTTATAACTATAACAATAATAACAGGGGACACTTTACTTATACCGGTGGTTTGGCACAGGCAACCGGTAACGGGCTTCCCGATACAGTGGCTTCTTTAACTGTTCTTAAAAGTACCGGTTCGGTCATTACTCTTTCAAAAGCCAACAATGTTATCACTGATAGCCTTTTTATCGAACAAGGTTCTCTGAATTGTGCTGCAAATAATATTTCTTTAATTGGTAACTGGAGGATTAACGGTACCGGGGTATTTACTCCCGGAACAGGAACATTTAATTTTGTTGGAACTACATCTCAAACGGTTACAGCATTGAATAATCTCACATTCAACAATCTTACGATAAATAATCCCGGCACAAGTACAAAAATCGTTTTCATGCCTACAGTCGTTGGTACTAGCCAAAATATAACTGTTAATGCTGCCCTGACCTTTGCCGCTTCCAATTTGGCATATATTGATTTAAGCCCATCATCGAATACGGCAACAGGGGTAAACTATAATCAGGGTGAATGGTTCATGACCATTGCTAATCCCGGAGGCAGTGTTACAAGGACAGGTCAAGGGCATGTTAACGGTGAGTTGAGGAAATGGGTCCCTGAAGGTTCGGTTGGAAATGCTACAAATGGTACAGGGACGGGTATAACCTTTGAAGTCGGTATAGGGCCCGATTATAATCCTTTTACTTTAAGGCTGACAAATACTCCTTCAAATGATGTTGCAGGCTATTGCGGTATTCAGGTTCTTGGTTTTATGCATCCCGATATTTTTGATTTAACAACCATCGGTCCTCCTGCTTACAGTTATCCTCCCGAAAGGGCGATTGCAAAATACTGGAGGATGGTCAGCCCGGCTACAAATGGCTGGGTTAAGGGGGACAGGGTATTATCAATTAACGGGCAGTATCTTAATCCTCAGGATATTCCCGGCGGTGCTTTAATTATGTGTTTTGATTTTGCATTCTGGAAGGGTCCCCTAAGTACAGATTGGCAAAGATTAAGGCCTCCTAGCGCTACTTTTAACGACGGCTCATTCAGTACTTGTGGCGACAGGAATCAAACCGGCGCCGGTGGTGCAACATACAGTCCCAGGGCTACAATTGTTTCCACAATGGGGTATAATATATCTACTACTATTCTTCTTGGAAACAGGGATTTGGGTTTAGCGGTTAATGACAGGTTATTGAACGGTGATTGGGTGCTTGCACAACAAGGGCCCGGTATCACATACTATTATAGTAAGAACAACGGCAATTGGACTGATTCTTCAACATGGGTTACAGGGAGTTATTCAAGCAACGTTAATGACGGCAGTTTCCTTGATGGGATAACCCAGGTTGGCAAATATCCAATGAGGAGGACGGACATTGCCGTAATCGGTGAAGGAAAAACCGTTACTCTGGATGCCAATATTGGTAATGGCTGGCCAAGTTCTACAGGCAATCCTGAATTCCACGAACAAAGGCTTGGTGCCGTTTATGTCGAAAAAACTGCTGGTGGCCCCGGTAAACTGCTTCTTGGCACTAATGTCATTCGTGCCAGTGTATTTATCTTAAAGGATGGTGGTATTGTATCGTCAGGTGCAGGGGATGGATTCTCAACATTGACAAACAGGGGTAATCTGCAGAGAGAGTACAGCGGCAGTGATATTGCAAGGGATTTTAACTATAATAATCATAAAGACGGAAATTATATTTTTAATGCAAAAGGTATAATAACTACAACGTATTTAAATGCTGATTTCAGGTATTGTGACGGACTGGGATTAAGTACCGGAGGGGGTTATATTGCCCGTGTAAGAGTTTCAAACGGAGCAGCATTCGGGATCCCTTTTTTCGACCATGCAGATAATAGGCAAAGCCTCAATGCATTCAGATATTTCCCGGATAAGTGTATAGTTCTTACTGCTGGTTCTCAATATACGATGAGAATAGTTATTGCGAATACTGGTTCACCCGGTTCATACTATGGGACATTCTGGCTTGACCAGAACTTCAATGCTACTTATGAAAATACGGCCGCAGAAAGATATCCAAGTGCTGCAGGAAGGCAATTCAATATTGACAGCAGTATGGCAGCAGATATTAGTTTTACGGTTCCTGCCAATACACCTGCGGGAACAACTCAAATGAGAATTATTGTAAGAAATAATTCTAATTCACAGGACCCCTGCGCTCCTTCTGGAACGGGCGAAGTCCAGGATTACACAGTTAATATTATCAATAATTCTTTTTTAAATACTTTGGTCCAGAATACCGGTGGGGCAATTCCGGACAGTATAGCTTCGATAACTGTCAGTACTGTTAATACAAGTTCAACTGTTACTCAGACTAAATATGAAACTGTTAAAGATTCTGTTTATTTAACTGCAGGTACTTATACACCAAATACTCAGACGCTTAATCTACAGGGTGATTTTGTTAACAATAATATTCAGACTGCATTTGGAGGTGGTGTCGAAGGGACATTGACATTCGACAGTACCGCTACTCAAAAAATTCGCGGCTCAAGTTCCACTTCATTTTACAAACTGACTTTGAACAAACCATCCGGAACTGTTCAGCTTAATAAAAATACAACAGTTAATAATCAGTTAATTTTTAACCAGGATAATTATCTGCAATTGTTAACGAACAACCTAATATTCGGTCCATCTGCAGTTCCGGTAAGTCCCGGTGCAGGCTCTTTCAGCGGTTCGAGAATGATTCTATCGGAGGGCTCTGCAACTATTGGTTCTATAATCAAACAATACACAGGTTCAGGTGGAGCTAAATCGTATTTCTTCCCCATTGGCGTTGGTAAAACGTATAATCCTGCTAGTATAAGCGTAACCGGTACCTATACAGCATCACCGTATGTAGCTATAAAATTAAGAGCAGGGCTTCATCCTAACAGAGTATCAGATAATATTCTCGGGAAATTCTGGAATGTTGCTTCTTCAGGTATAAGCAACATAACTGCTAATTCATTAAGCTTTACCTATGTGCCATCTGATGTAAACGGAAATCAGTCATCATATATACCTGCTCTGTTTAAGACTAATAATCTATGGGAAATCAATCTTGGTGTTAATCCATCGGCAAATCCTTCTCCTATTTCAATAACTAATTCCTTGTACTTCGACGGGGATTGGACGGCAGGAGAAGCACCGGGATTTTTCAAAGGCAGGATTTTCTGGAGCAGGAACACCGGCAATTGGAATATTGGTTCAGACTGGTCTAATGAAAGCCATACCGGGGTTCCTTCTGCATATTATCCCGGCCAGATTTACGACCAGGATACAGTGATAATTGATGGTCACACGATAACGTATAATGTTGCCGATGTAAAAGTTGATTCTTTGCAAATTGGAGGTCCTTCAAATACTGCAAGTGCATTGCCTGGTTCACTTCAATTTTCAACTTCACCTGTTAATAAATCTTTAACTATAAAAGGCAACTTAGGTGTTCTTGATGATGGTATTATCGGTGCTGCAGGTTCTGGAAATACCAAAGACACTTTGTCTCTTTATAAAAATTTATACAATATATCAACCATTCTAAATGCAGTTAATTTATACACGAATGGTAATAACTATACAGTTCTGAGGTTCAACAGTCCGTCGAGTTCAACAATCACTGCCTCATCATCTACTATCAGTGGTGAAGGAAATTATGCACCGTTAGGTCCCATTATACTTGAAAAAATTAATGGATTCACCGATACTCTTGTTGCTGCTTCGAATTCTTTTAATGCTCAAACCGGTCTTAACGCAGATTACCTGTTTAATTTGAATAAAGGGATTTTAAGAGATGTTGGTTCAAACACTTTATGGTTGTCAGGTGGTGCAAATGTAGCTAATATGTCTCCCTATACAGGAATTGATATTTTAAATGGGGCAGTATCTACTTCAAATAATCTTGTTACAAATGTTAATACAAGAATTCTATTAAACGGAGGAAATCTAAATGTCGGTGATGCTGTTGATGAGCACTTCTTATATAAGACAGGAACAAAGCTTAAAATCAATAATGGGCAGGTAAAGGTTGCGGGTTGTTTTACCCGTAACAGCGGAAGCGATTTAATCAATTTAAATCTTACTTCGTCTTCTACTTTTATAGTTATGTCTCAAGGCAATACCGACCCTACGAAGACGGGTTTTGATATTAGCAATTCCTCGTCTTCGTTCTCTATGTCCGGAGGAAGTATTATTATTGCTTCCGGCACAACAGGGGCATCTTCCGATTTCAAAGTTGCGGCAGGTGCTGCAGCAAACGGCACAGGTATGACAGGCGGGACAATACAGACAGGTTATCCTGCTTTGCCGATTGCAACACCAGTAGAACCGATAAAACTTGCTGGTACTATGCCTGTCTGGGATGTTCATGCAACGAGAAGCGGTGTGAAAACATACATTACAGAACAAAACTTTTTAATTAATGATAATCTTACTATTGATAACAGCCATACATTTAGCCTTAACGGCAATACTGTCCAATTGAGGGGTAATCTTCAAAATGATGGAATTTTCTTCGAACCGTCTGGTGCAATTTCTAATCCCTGGCTTCTTGTGTTTGACCAGAATAACAGCCAGACTATAACTAATAATGAAACGGGAGGCTTGAAGCTTTATAAGATGAAAGTTGACAAACCTGCAGGCAGTCTTTATCTTGGGAACACTGCAAATTCGAATCTTGTTATTAGAAATTCGCTCGAGTTTTCCACAAATAATCTTGTTACTATTGATGCAAGAACAAATAACAAAGATGTTGAATTAAATTCAAATGTTGCCGGGACAGACCCACAGGTGCTAAGAAACGGACAGGGCCATGTTGACGGTTTAGTTTACAGGTATTATCCTACCGGTGCAAAAAGTTTGAGTTTCCCCGTTGGTGCTACGGCGATAGGCGAATATAGGCCGGTTACTTTCGAAGCAGTGGGGACTGGTGGTACTGCAGGTATTGTTGGGGCAATAGCTTCGGTAACAGACCACCCTGCTATTGCTAATCCGCCTATTAAATTAACAAATTATGTTCACCGATATTGGACTATTTCAACAAATGGTTTTGCTCTAGGAGCAAACAGAACCTATACACTAACTACATATTATCTGCCAGGTGACCCTATAACAGGCCCGACAACATTTTATGAACATCATCTTTATACCCCTGCTTACCCGGCTGCTGGTTCATGGCAGAAAACAAGTACAACAGCGAGGACAGCTACTTATGTTACCTCCTCGAACAATACCAATTATGGTGATTTTGTAGCTGGCGAACCTTCCGGTTATACTTACTGGAGCTACGATAATGGAACATGGGATAACTCAAATACAGCTATCTGGTCTCTGGACAGTTATACTTCAAAAGTTACTCCGGTATTGACTGTTCCCGGAGTGAGTGACATCGTTCATATCGGCAACAGCAGGACAATTACTATACCTGACGGCTACAATCCTGAAGTTAGGATTCTTACTGTGGAAAAAGACAGCGGAAGTCCCGGTGCTTTATTTATTAAGGGCTCCTTAGGCTATGTTAAATCTAATACATTTATTCTTGAAGATTCAACTTCTCTTGGAGTACAACACATTCAGGGTATTTCAGCGGATGGTTCTCCAAGTGCCGTATATACTTCAAATGTCCCATCATACGGTAATAGCCGTTATATTTATAATGGTTCAGGCGGCGGCCAGTCTTCCGGCAGAGGATTACCTGATACAGTTATATCATTAACTATTGACAACACAAGTTCACCAAATAATGTTTATCTGTCACAGGATAAATA
The DNA here is from genome assembly GCA_027371665.1 of Bacteroidota bacterium. GTDB lineage: Bacteria > Bacteroidota > Ignavibacteria > Kapaibacteriales > UBA2268 > DAHXMP01. The sequence goes on from DAHXMP010000386.1 coordinate 11,999, forward strand.
TGGCAATATAAACTCATATATGGATATAAGTGAAGATTTAAAAATCACAAATGGCACCTTGAATTTCGGAAGTAGAAATATTAATTTATTCAGGAATATGAAGATTCAAAATTTAAGTAAAACAGTTCCATTAACAAAAGGTTTTGTTTTCAGGGAACCTTCAAACCATGTTCTTGCTATTGAAAATCAGGATGGTGTCAATTTTTATGACCTTGGCCTTGCAGGAGGAAATTTACTTGTTACTAAAAACACCCTGTCTAATACAGCTCATGTTTATGTAGCCCATAGTTTGAATCTTACTTCTTCCGGGATTATTGATGTCAGGACCAATGACAGGAAAGTCATAATACAGAATGGTGGAACTGTTAATCGGACAGGTTCAGGATATATAGATGGATACCTTGAAAAAACTATTCCTCCTGATGCTGTTACACTTGCATTTGAAATCGGTAATGGTCCGAATTATACTCCTGCAACAATTACAATAACCGGTACAGGCGGAACAGCCGGAGCAATTGATGCAATCAATTTATCCCCTGTTCCCAATGAAGTCAATTCAGGGAATAGGATGGACCAGGCACATTGTGTGCCGAGATATTGGAGCCTCGAACCTATTACAGGAGGAACTTTCCTCATGGGTGCCAGGACAGCCAATGTGAACCTTCATTTTCCGCCCTCAGATTTGGCAACTGTGAATACGGCTAATGCTGTTGTGCGGAGAAAGAGCGTACCTGCTGAAACACCTTTGTGGTCTGAAAGAGCCGATGCAGATTTGAATTGGAATACTGGTCTTGCAAGTGTCGAACTGTCAGGCACTGCAACTCTATGGGCGGGATTGGGAGATTTCTTCATTGGGGAGAAAGCCCCGAGAACTTTTTATAGTGTTGCAAACGGTAACTGGAATACAAATACAACCTGGACTTTTAATTCAAATCATCTTCCTCCTGTATGCCCTGAAACGGATGATTTTCCGAATGCCACATCCAAAGATGACAAAGATATTGTTGAAATTGGATTGAATCATACGGTTACCCTTAATGTCTTACAGCCAAGATTGAATGATTTGTCGGTTATAAATAACTCAAAACTTGATTTGCAGTCAAATTCAATTTACTGTTCGACCGGTTCAGGTTCTTTCACGCTTAATGATAATGCTTTTTTAAGCTCGAACCTGAATAGTTTTCCGAATAACTCACTTCTTAATTTTGTAAGTTATTTCATCTCAGTAAACAGTACTATTGATTTTTATGGTAATGCACAGACCATTTTACCTAATCCTTTTGGATTAGCTGATGTTGACGGATATGGAAATGTTCTTTTAAGAAATGGCACGAAAGATGTTACAGCTCCGGTTTTAATAAGGAATAATCTTACAAATCAGAGTTCAAATTTGAATATAAATACTTTAATAGATGCTTTACATGTTAGGGGAAGTGTAATTAACAGTGCCCCGATTTATAACGATGGTGTTATAGAAATTGGTTATTAAATACTTTGTTATTATTTATGAGGTAAAGTAAAATTATCATAAATTTTGGAAATAAAAGAAAAATTACGTATTTATACGGATTGCAAAATGATTTAGGTTTAATTAATTTTGTATTATGATGCTATAAGTGTGTCTGATTTGATAGAAAGTTATGTAAGTTGTTTAAAAATATAGAAAGAAATTTTATTTCAAAATAATTAATTAATTATCGATTTTTTTGGAGGGTATTTATGAATATGGGTTTAACTAATTTCAAACAAAACAGCTGGATATTAGCATTAATTTTGCTGATATTCTGTGGAGTTGAGGTATTTGCTCAGCCTGTTCCGCATTTTACGAATAATACAAACGGAACTTATGCTGCAGGTACAAATGGAATTATTCGAATGAGGGGCAGTCCCACTGACCCGGGTTCTTTTGACGGAGCTGTTCCGCTGGGAGCAGCAGCACCTTCAAGAATTCCCGCAAGAGTTGAATGGGTTAGAGTCGCTGACGGGCAGGATGTACAAGCCCGCTGGTACACAGATTTGTACTACTTTGGCGGTACAAAGAATGTTCTGACCGATGTATATGTTTTCAATGTTTATGACCCTTCGGGTGGTGGAAACAGAACATATAGCGGTATTTTCCATTATGACGGTAACGGTACTCAGGCAGTTGTACCACAGGTTGTTTATGGAGAAGGTAATACTGCTGGAGGAACAGACCATTATATTAATGTCGATTTGCTTGACGGTCTTAAAGCGAATAATGCGACAGTTTATGCCAGCGGATATTTAACATCTAATGCTGCTGCCGGCTTAACTTGTAATGCCGATTTTACGATTGGTACCGGTACATCTAATTGTGCAGGTAATATTACTATTAATAATGCTGCCTTTAAAACTACTTTGGACGGTACTATGAATTTAAATGCCGGTGCTACGGTTTTAGTTGAAAATACAGGGCCTAATTCAATGCTTAACCTTATGTCAACTGGTATTTTCACTTTGAACGGTACCCTGACATTACAAAGCGGTGCTACCAATAACGGCAAATTAAACGTGGGCTATGATGCATCTACTCCGGTCGCTGCTGAGCTTGATATACCCGGTACATTTACCAACCAGGTGGCTGTTGGCAGTAGAACCAACATGACATTTGCAGCAACATCTATCGTAGATTACCAGGGAGCAGCTGCTCAGGCTCCTGTTGCAAATAATAACGGTATTCCCGGAAATCCTGAATATTTATATGGAAATCTGGCATTCCATAATGCAGGCACAAAAACTCCTGATGGAAGCATGTATATGAGAGGCGATAACCT